>NZ_JAIXMK010000080.1:0-59393 GCF_020328095.1 Streptomyces sichuanensis | reverse complement strand
CCGTGCCGGCTCCGGGGGCGCGGCGGCCGGCACCGGCGGTGCGGCGGGCGTCAGCGGCGCCAGCCGCTCCCGCAGGGGCGCGGCCCTGCGACGGGCGTCGCGCACGGTCAGCGGCAACGGCGACCAGCCGGCCAGCCGGCCGAGGTCCACGACCGGCGGGTGGACGGGGGAGACGGCCATGACCGAGGCCGGGTCGCCGACGACGGGGGCGGCTCCGGGCCCGGGCAGCAGGATCACCTGGTCCGCGTACTGCACGACCCGCTCCAGCCGGTGCTCGGCGAGCAGCACGGTCGTGCCCAGGTCGTGGACCAGGCGCTGCAGCACGGCGAGGACCTCCTCGGCCGCCGCCGGGTCCAGCGCGGACGTCGGCTCGTCGAGGACCAGCACCTGCGGGTGCGTGGTCAGCACGGACCCGATGGCGACGCGCTGCTGCTGGCCGCCGGAGAGGGTGGCGAGGGGACGGTCGCGCAGGGGCGCGAGGCCCAGCAGGTCCAGGGTCTCCTCGACGCGGCGGCGCATGGTGGCGGGCGGGACGCCGAGGGACTCCATGCCGTAGGCGAGCTCGTCCTCGACGGTGTCGGTGACGAAGTGGGCGAGCGGGTCCTGGCCCACGGTCCCGACGACGTCGGCCATCTCGCGCGGCTTGTGCGTACGGGTGTCGCGCCCGGCCACGGTGACCCGCCCGTGCAGGGTCCCGCCGGTGAAGTGCGGCACCAGCCCGCTGACGGTGCCCAGCAGTGTCGACTTGCCGACGCCGGAGGGACCGACGAGCAGGCACAGCTCGCCCTCGGGGACGGTGAGGTCGATGCCGGTGAGGGCGGGGCGGGGGGCGCCGTCGTAGGAGACCGAGACGTTCTCGAAGCGGATCACTTAGGGGGCCTCCTTCGGGGTGGGGATGGGTCCGGCACCGCCGGGGTCACTGGGCGGGGGCTGCTCGCCGCTGCGGCGGGAAAGGTGGCCCGGGCCCGCCCCTTCCCGTTTCCTGGGGGAGTGCCCCCAGGCCCCCCAGGAGCGTGCGCCCGGGGCGACGCCCGTGGGCGCGGGTCCAGAGGCTTCGCCCTGGACCGGGGGTCCGGACCCGAGGGCTTCCCCACCGGGCCGGCGGTGCCCACCTGCCGTCACCGGGCGGGCGGGCAACGCCCGCCCGCCCGTCGTCGCCCCCTCGCGGGAGGCGACCGGGGCCACGAACGCCGGCAGCAGGCCCACCAGGATCGCCGCCGCCGGCCACACCGGCAGCTCCGGCAACGTCAGCGGCACCGCGGGCGGGTGCAGGGCCCCCGGGGCGCGGGTGCCGGCCCAGATCATCAGGGCCGCCACCGCCACGCCCGACGCCGACACCAGCCAGGCCCGTACGCCCCAGCGGTCGGGGCGGTAGCGGGTGCGCACCGAGCGGCGGCCGCCGAGGCGGAGGCCGGCCAGGGCGGCGGCCAGGCCCGCGGCCAGCAGCGGCATGCCGTAGCCGCCGCCCGCGTCGGCGAGCAGCCCGTACGTGCCGGCGCACACGCCCAGCAGGCCGCCCAGCGTCAGGGCGCTCGTGGTGTGCCGCACCGCCCGCGGAACCTGCGCCGTACGGCCGTAGCCACGGGCGTCCATGGCCGCCGCCAGCGCCACCGAACGCTCCAGCGCCCCCTCCAGCACCGGCAGCCCCACCTGCAGCAGGGCCTTCGGACCGCGGTCCGGCCGGCCGCGCAGCCGCCGGGCCGCCCGCAGCCGCTGGACGTCGGCGACGAGGTGGGGTGCGAAGGTCATGGCGACGACGACCGCCACGCCCGCCTCGTACAGCGCACCCGGCAGTGACTTCAGCAGCCGCGCCGGATTGGCGAGCGCGTTGGCCGCCCCCACGCAGACCAGCAGCGTGGCCAGCTTCAGGCCGTCGCAGAAGGCGAAGAGCAGCCCCTCGGCCGTCACCCGGCCGCCGAGGCGCACCCCCTGTGCCCAGTGCGGCAGTGGCACCTCGGGCAGGGTCAGGACCGTGTGCGTACCCGGGATCGGCGACCCCAGCACGACCGCGAAGGCGAGCCGGATGCCGATGACCACGAGCCCCAGCTTGAGGAACGCTCCATACGAGCGCGCCCACGGGGCGTCCGTGCGCCGGGCGGCGACCACGTACCCGGCCACGCCGATGAGCATCGCCAGGAGCAGGACGTTGGTGGTGCGGGAGGCCGCGGTCGCCAGGCCCAGAGCCCACACCCACCACGCACCGGCGTGCAGCGCCGCGCCGCGCAGGGGCGTGCGTACGGGCGAGGGCGGGGCAGCCTGCGCCCCGCCGGTCCCCACCGTCCGGCTCATTGCCCTCGTCCCCGCTGCCTTTGCCGTCCGTCCTGCCCGGCCGCCCACCGGCGACCCCGTCCCGCTCGTGCGGTTCATCCGCGACGACGTCGCCGCGCCTGCCACACCGCCGCGCCGCCGAGCGCCGCGACGACCGCGATGCCGCCGATCAGCCCGGCGGACGGGCCCTCGCCGCCCTCGTCCCCGCCCTTGTCCTTCGGTGCGGAGTCCGCGGCGGGCGTGCCCTGCGCGTCCACCTTCTCCCCGCAGCCGGCCTTCGGGTACCCGGCGATCGCGCACAGCAGCGCGTCGGAGTTGTAGCGCAGCGGCTTGGCGACCGCCGCGAGCGCCTCGGCGGCGCTCGCGTCCGGCGCGACCTGCGCACAGGCCGTGCGGGCCGCGGGCGGGTTCTCGCCGCCGGGCGCGTCGGCGGCCGTGCCGAAGTCGATGACGACGGCGACGCGCTTGCCGCCCTCCTTGGCCGGCGTGCCCTCGCACACCGCGGAGAAGCCGGCCGCCGTGCGCGGCTGCGCGGCGTCGGCGGAGTCCTTGCTCACCGCGAAGCGGAAGCCGACGGCCGTGCCGTCGCCGGGGCGCAGCGTGCCCGGCCCCTGCGTCGCGTACGTCCACCCGGAACCGGAGCCCTGCTGCCAGAACGACCAGTAGCGGTAGCCGTCCGCGTGCGCGGGGGCCGCGCCGGCCACCGTGAGCAGCCCGGAGAGGGCCCCGGCGAGCAGCGCCGCACCCAGGGCGCGCGTGCTCCTACGGATCACGACTTCTTCTTGCGGCCGCTGACGAGGATGCCGAGGCCGACGCTCGCGACGAACAGCACGATGAAGAACCACCAGCCGCCGAAGCCGTCGTCGTCCTTCTTCTCCTCGTCCTTCTTCTCCGAGGAGGAGGCGGCGGCCTCCGGCTTGGGGCCCGTCGCGTTCAGCGCGGCCACGAGGTCGGTGCCGCCGAAGTCGCGCGGGTCGCCCCCGGCGGCGCGGGTGGCCAGGATGAGCTTGGCGAGCTTGCCGGGGTTGCCCTTGGCCCACTCGGCGGTGCCGCTCTCCTTGGACCGCAGCCACGTCAGCGGCTTCTCGGCCGCCTCGCGGTGGCCGCCCGCGGCCAGGGCGAGGGCGGCGTCGGCGGTGTTGCCGTGGTCGGGCTTGGCCGGGGCGCCGGGCATGGAGGGCAGGAGGTAGCCGCCGTTCTTGGCGAGCGCCTCGGAGAGGTAGGCGTCCACGGCCTCCGGGGCGTCCTGGGGGCGGTCCTTGTCGCCCCCGGCGCAGTCCAGCGGCTTCAGGGCCACGTCGGAGCCCTTCAGCGGCTCGACCTGGTAGCCCAGGCCGCGCGTGGCCAGGCCGGCGGCGGCGCTGGCGAGGTTGTCGGCGCGCAGGCCGTCCTTGTCCTTCAGGTACGAGAAGGCGCCGCGCTCGCCCTCCTTGGCGTCGCAGCCGAGCTGGAAGGAGAGCAGCGCCTCCAGCGGGTTCTTCCCGTTCTTGACGGCGGCCTTCGCCGGCTCCCGGCCCGCCGCCGCGAACGCGCCGATGGCGATGGAGGTGGAGTTGGCGTCGGTGGGGCTGCCGGCCTGGTAGCCCCAGCCGCCGTCGTCGTTCTGGTGGGCCTTGAGCCAGTCGAGGCCCTTCGTGACGACCTCGGCGCGGCCGCCGACGGCCGCGAGGCCCTGCACCGCGGCGGCGGTCGCGTCGGTGAACTCGTCCTTCTGCGGGTCGCACGCCTTGGAGGTGTCGGCCCGGTACCCGGGGAAGCCGCCGTCCGCGCACTGCTGCCCCGCCAGCCAGTCGACGGCGGAGGCGGCCGGGCTCGTGCCCGTCCCGTGCTGGGCGATGAAGGCGAGGGACTGCCGGAACACACCGTCGAACTTCGGGTCGCCCGAGCCGTACAGCCCCGGGGCGGCCGGGGACGGCGAACCGTCGGCGAGGGCGGCGGGGGCCGCGGCCACGCCCAGGACGGCGGCGGTGGCCAGGGCCACGGCGGCGCGGCGCACGTGGACGGCGGGGGAGGGGGCCATGGAGTGGTACCTCTCGGGTGGGTGCCCGGCACGGTGCCGAGGGTCGCTTTTGCGGTGGCTGAACACTTTATCCGGCCGTTTTCCGGCGGCTCCTACCGCCGTCCGCACCGCCATCGGCGCCGGTCACGGACGCCGAGGTCCGCACCGGCCGCGTGTGCCGCCACGCACGCCCACCGCAAGGCGGTCATGCCCATGCCCGACGGCCCCGTCCGTCCCCGCGCCTTCCCGTGTCCGTCCCCACCCACTACAACGGAACCGAACGCAATTCTGATTGAGCGTCAGAAACAGGCGGGAGGCCACCACGATGGGCGCACTCATCGAGCACGGGCAGCTCTTCATCGGCGGCACGCTCACGGAGCCGGCCGCCGGCCGTGGCGCGGACGTCATCGAGGTCGTCTCGCCCCACACCGAGGCCGTCATCGGCCGCGTCCCGCACGCCTCGCGCGCCGACGTCGACCGGGCCGTGGCCGCCGCCCGCCGGTCGTTCGACTCCGGGGTCTGGTCCGGGCTGCCCCTCGACGAGCGGATCGCCGTGGTCGCCCGGATCAAGGACGGGATCGCCGCCCGCTACGAGGAGATCGCCCGGCTCGTCTCCGCCCAGAACGGCTCCCCCTACTCCTGGAGCCTCCTCGCCCAGGCCCTGGGTGCCGTGATGGTCTGGGACTCCGCCATCACCATCGCCCGCGGCTTCCCCCACGAGGAGCGGCGGGCCGGCCTCCTCGGCCCCCTGCTCGTGCGGCGCGAACCCGTCGGCGTCGTGGGCGCCGTCGTGCCCTGGAACGTGCCGCAGTTCCTGGCGGCGGCCAAGCTGGCGCCCGCGCTGCTCGCTGGCTGCTCCGTGGTGCTCAAGCCGTCGCCGGAGACGCCCCTGGACTCCTACGTCCTCGCCGAGGTCCTCGCGGCCTCCGGCCTGCCCGAGGGCGTGGTGTCGATCCTGCCCGCCGACCGCGAGGTCGGCGAGTACCTGGTCGGCCACCCCGGCCTCGACAAGGTCTCCTTCACCGGCTCGGTCGCCGCCGGCCGGCGCGTCATGGAGGTCGCCGCCCGGCGGCTGACCCGGGTCACCCTCGAACTGGGCGGCAAGTCCGCCGCCATCGTCCTGCCCGACGCCGACCTCGACGCCGCCGTCTCCGGCATCGTCCCCAGCGCCTGGATGAACAACGGCCAGGCGTGCGTCGCCCAGACCCGCATCCTCGCCCCCCGCACCCACTACGCCGAGCTCGCCGAGCGCCTCGCCGCCGCGGCCTCCGCGCTCGTCGTCGGCGACCCCCTCGACGCCGCCACCCAGGTCGGCCCGCTCGTGGCCCGCCGGCAGCAGCAGCGGTCCCTGGACTACATCGCCCTCGGCCAGCGCGAAGGGGCCAAGGTCCTCGCCGGCGGCGGCCGGCCGCACGGGCGGGAGAGGGGCTGGTACGTCGAGCCGACGCTGTTCGGCGACGTCACCAACGACATGCGGATCGCCCGGGAGGAGATCTTCGGCCCCGTCGTCTGCCTCCTGCCCTACGAGGACGAGGAGGAGGCCGTCCGCATCGCCGACGACTCCGACTACGGGCTCTCCGGCAGCGTCTGGACGCGCGACGTCGAACGCGGCCTCGCCGTCGCGCGCCGCGTGCGCACGGGCACGTACTCGGTGAACACCTTCAGCCTGGACATGTTCGGCCCGTTCGGCGGCTACAAGGACTCCGGCCTCGGCCGGGAGGGCGGGCCCGAGGGCTACGCCGAGTACTTCGAGCAGAAGACCATCCACCTGCCGGCCGGATACGAGGGCGCGAAGGCGGAGGGCGCGCCGTGAGCGCCCCGCGCTGGCGGGTCTCGGTCGACCGGGCGCTGTGCGTCGGCTCCGGCCAGTGCGCCGGCGCCGCGCCCGCGGCCTTCCGGCTGGACGGCGCGCGCCGGGCGCACCCGGTGGCGGAGGAGACCGACCCCTCGCCCGCGGTCCTGGACGCCGCCGAGGGCTGCCCCGTCGAGGCCGTCCTCGTCCGTGAACTCGGCACCGGCCGGGCGGTGTTCCCACCGGACGAGCCGGAGGCGTAGCATCCATCGAACACCTGGTACGGACATATGTTTACGCATGCGTTCCGCACGGGTTGTTCGTGACACATGTGACTGTCCTGGCCCTCTGCAGCGTGGAAATCTCTTCCCGTCGCAGCCGAGGGGGGTTCCATGGACAAGCGGTACGAGGTCTACTGCCTGGCCGACAGGCACTTCTACGAGATCCCGGACCGGATGTCCGAGCGCACCGCGGGCCAGGACGTCAACGGCCTCTTCGCCACCGCCCGCCGGCCCGTCCCCGACGGCTGGAGGAGCACCCGCCACGGCGACTGGCTCCAGCTCACGCCCGTCGACGCCACCGGTGCACCGCGCCCCGGACAGCCGGCCCAGGGCTGGAAGATCCACGTCTCCGCCACCGCGCAGACCGCCGACGCCACCGCCGCCGCCGTCTGGGACTACTGCACCGCCCGGGACATACCGTTCAAGTTCGTCCCCACGCCGCGCCAACTGCACCTGCGCAACAGCAAGTACGCGGCCCGCGACCACAGCGGGAAGTTCGCCACCGTCTACCCGGCCGACGAGGCCGCCCTGCACACCGTCCTCACCGGCCTGCACGAGGTCCTCGCCGGCCGCCCGGGCCCGTACGTCCTCACCGACCTGCGCTGGCACGAAGGGCCGCTCTACGTGCGCTACGGCGCCTTCGCCCGCCGCTACTGCACCGACGCGCAGGGCGCCCTCGTCCCCGCCGTCGAGGACCCCACCGGCACGCTCGTCCCGGACCTGCGCAACCCGGCGTTCCAGACGCCCCCGTGGGTGGAGCTGCCCGACTTCCTCGCCCCCCACCTCGCCGCCCGGAACGCCACCACCGTCGGCGACCTGCCCTACCGCATCGAGAAGGCCCTGCACTTCTCCAACGGTGGCGGCGTCTACCGCGGCACCGACACCCGCGACGGCCGCGCCGTCGTCCTCAAGGAAGGCCGGCCGCACGCCGGGCTCGCCGCCGACGGGGCCGACGCGATCGCCCGGCTCGAACGGGAGAAGGACGCGCTGGAACGGCTCGCCGGGCTCGGCGTCGCGCCCGCCGTCCGCGACTGGCTCGCCGTCGGGGACCACCGCTTCCTCGTCATGGACTTCGTCGAGGGCCGCCCCCTCAACTCCTTCTTCGCCGAACGCCACCCGCTGCTGGCCGTCGACCCCGACCCGGCCGCCGTGGCCGACTACACCGCGTGGGCGCTGCGCATCCACCGGGCGGTGGAGGAGGCCGTGGAGCGGGTGCACGCCAGGGGCGTCGTCTTCAACGACCTGCACATGTTCAACATCCTCGTCGCGCCGGACGAACGGTCCGTGACTCTGATCGACTTCGAGGCCGCGGCCCCCGCCTCCGCGAGCGGCCGGCAGATCGTCGCCCACCCCGGCTTCGTCGCCCCGCCGGACCGGAGGGGCACCGCCGTCGACCGCTACGCCCTGGCCTGCCTGCGGCTCGCGTTGTTCCTGCCGATCACCACGCTGCTGGCCGTCGACCGCGCCAAGGCGGCGCACCTCGCGGACGTCATCGCGGAACACTTCCCGGTGCCGAGGGAGTTCCTCGACGAGGCCGTCGCCGAGATCTCGGCGCAGCCCTCCGGCCACGCCCGACGCGGACGGATGCCCGCCGGCCTGCCCGAGCCGCAGGACTGGCCCGCCAGCCGGGACTCCATGGTCCGGGCCATCCTCGCCTCCGCCACGCCCGACCGCCACGACCGGCTGTTCCCCGGCGACATCGCGCAGTTCTCGGACGGCGGCGGGCTCGGACTCGCGCACGGCGCCGCCGGCGTCCTCCACGCCCTCGCCGAAACCGGCGCCGAGCCCTACGAGGACGGCGAGAAGTGGCTGCTCGACCGCACCGATCCGGTGCCGCCCGGCACCCCGCTCGGCCTCTACGACGGCCTCGCCGGCGTCGCCCTCGTCCTCCACCGCCTCGGGCACACCGAGCGCGCCCTCGACCTCGTCGGCTCGCTGCTCGCCGAGCAGTGGCGGCGCCTTCCGTCCGGGCTGTACGGCGGCCTGGCCGGGGTGGGCCTGGTCCTCGACCACCTGGCCGAGGCCACGGGGGAGCGTGACTTCGGCGAACGGGCCCAAGAGGCGGCGCACCTGCTCGCCGACCGGCTCGCGGCAGAGGCCGCGGGACCGGCCGGGCGACGGCGTGCCGGCCTGATGCACGGCGCAGCCGGGCCCGCCCTGCTCTTCCTCAGGCTGCACCGGCGCACGGGCGCGCCCGACCTCCTCGGCCTGGCGGCCACCGCCCTCCGGGCCGACCTCGCCCAGTGCGTACGGACGCCCCTCGGCTCGCTCGACGTCAACGAGGGCTGGCGGACCATGCCCTACCTCGGCGACGGCAGCGTCGGCATCGGCGCGGTGCTGGACGACTACGTCGCCCACTGCGGCGGGGAGGCCGGCGCGGAGGACCTCGCCGAGGCCCGTACCGCGATCCTCCTCGCCGCCCGGTCGCGCTTCTACGCCCAGCCCGGTCTGATGCAGGGACGCGCCGGAATGGTCTGGCACCTCAGCCGCACCACGACGCCGGGCGTCCGGGAGGACGACGTGGCCGCCCAGATAGCCGGGCTCGGCTGGTACGCCATGCCGTACGCGGGCGAACTCGCCTTCCCCGGCCATCAGATGATGCGCCTGTCGATGGACCTCGCCACCGGAACGGCCGGCTGTCTGCTGGCGCTCGGTGCCGCGCTCGGCGAGCGGCCGGCGCAGCTGCCGTTCCTTCCGCCCCTGCGGGGGCCCCAGAGCCGGTTCCCCAGCGATGGGGAGCCGTGACCCAGCAAGTCAGTTCGTTCCAACCGTTCGTCCCCATGAAAGGAAAGAACCATGGCGCTTCTCGACCTGCAGAGCCTGGAGTCCGACGAGCTGTCCCACGGCGGTGGCGGCGGTGGCGGCAGCAACGTGAGCCTGCTGCTGTGCTGGAGCACGGCGAGCGTCGCGCTCTGCCTGTGACCCACGTCTGCGGGTGACCGCTCTTGGTGGGCCCTCCCCCACGGGAGGGCCCATCGACGCGTCCGTGGAGCCGTTGTCGGGCGCGCCCCCTCCTGCAGGCAGCGACCGGCGGGAGGGGGCGGGGGCGGGGCGGGCCCTGGCAGGGGGCGTGACGCGTTATTTGCGGCGACGTCCGGAGCACGCTGCACCAAGTGCAGTTGCCGTAAATAATGCAGCCCCCAGAAGGGCCCCCCCCCCCCCCCCCCCCCCCCCCCCGCCCCGCCCCCGCCCCCGCACCACGAAGGACAGGGGCCCCAGCCCCGAGGCCCGCTCCGTACAACGACCAGTCCGGAAGGGGGGCCCGAATGACCGCCACCGGAGAGCGGATCCTCCGAGAAACCGTGCGGCACAGCCCCGGCCGTACCACCGCCCTGGCCCTCATAGCCACCGCAAGCACCGCCGCCGCCCTGGCCCTCCCCGCCGTCCTCGGCCACACCCTCGACCTGCTGCTCGCCCGCCACGACGCGGAAGCCGGACGCTGGGTGCTGCTGTGCGCGGCCCTCGTCGGCGTGCCCGTCGTGCTGGACGCGTGCGACGAACTGCTCACCGCCACCACCGCCGCCCGCACCACGGCGTGGCTGCGCCACCGTTCGCTGGGGCACGTCCTCGCCGCCGGCCCGCGGGCCACCGCCACGATCCCGGCCGGCGACCTCGTCACCCGGCTCGTCGGCAACGCCGCCCACGCCGGTACCGCCCCCGCCTCCCTCGCCGGGACCCTGGCCGCGCTCGCCGCGCCGCTCGGCGGCATCGTGGCGCTCGCCCTGACCGACGTGTGGCTCGCCGTGGCGTTCCTCGCCGGCGCCCCCGTACTCGCCCTGCTGCTGCGGTCCTTCGCCCGTGCCTCCGCCGACAGCCTCGCCGGCTACCAGCGGCTGCAGGGGGAGATCGCGGGGCGCCTCGTCGAGGCCCTGGGCGGCGCCCGGACCATCGCCGCCGCCGGTACCACCGGGCGCGAACGGGCCCGCGTGCTCGCCCCGCTCGCCGGACTCGCCGAGCACGGCCACCGCATGTGGAAGGTGCAGGGCCGTGCGACGGCCCAGGCCGCCACGCTCGTACCGCTGCTGCAGATCATCGTGCTCGCCGTCGCCGGGTACGAACTGTCCCGCGGCAGGCTGAGCGTCGGCGAGGTGCTGGCCGCCTCCCGCTACGCGGTGCTGGCGGCGGGCATCGGCGCGCTCGTCGGACACCTCAACGCCCTGGTGCACGGCCGCACCGCCGCCCGCCGTATCGCGGAGGTCCACGCCCTCGCCCCCCTCCGGCACGGCACGCTGCGGTTGCCGCCCGGGGGCGACGGCACGCTACGGCTGCGCGGCGTGAGCGCGGTGCGGGGCGGGCGGCGGGTCCTGCAGGAGGTGGACCTGGCGGTCCCCGGCGGCACCACGCTGGCCGTCGTCGGCCGCTCCGGCACCGGGAAGTCCGTGCTCGCCGCCGTCGCCGGGCGTCTCGCCGACCCGGACGCCGGCGAGGTCACCCTCGACGGCGTCGCCCTGCGCGACCTCACCCGTGAGGAGCTGCGCGCGGCGGTCGGCTACGCCTTCGCCCGCCCGGCACTCCTGGGCCGGACCATGGGCGGCACCGTGGCCTTCGGCTCGTTCACGCCGGACCGGGACGCCGTCGTGGCGGCGGCTCGGGCCGCCTGCGCCGACGACTTCATACGGAAGCTGCCCGAGGGCTACGGCACAACCTGCGCCGCCGCGCCCCTGTCGGGCGGGGAGGTCCAACGCCTCGGCCTCGCCCGGGCCTTCGCCCACGCCGGCCGGCTGCTGGTGCTCGACGACGCCACGTCGAGCCTGGACTCGGTCACCGAGGCGAAGGTGGCGGGGGCCCTGCTGCACGACGTGGCGGCCCGCACCCGCCTCGTCGTCGCCCACCGTCCTTCCACGGCGGCCCGCGCCGACCGGGTCGCCTGGCTCGACGACGGCCGCGTCCGGGCGGTGGGCACCCATGGGGAACTGTGGCGGCTGCCCGGATACCGGGCGGTGTTCGAGGAGTGAGTACGAACGGAAAGGAGGTGCCGAGCGGTGCCGAATCTGCCGAAGCCGCCGCCGGGCCGGTGGGGTGACGGCCTGGGCTTCCTGCTGCGCCGCCGACGCGTGCTCGCCGGGCTCGCCGCGTGGTCCGCCGTCGAGGCGGTGCAGACGTTCGCCACCGGCTACGCCCTGGCCCGGGCGCTGGACGCGGGGTTCCTCGCGGGCCGGCCGGGCACCGGCCTCGGCTGGCTGGCCGTCGCCGCCGTGGCCGTGGTCGTGGGCGCGTACGGCACCGGACGGACGTACGGCGGCGTCGCCGCGCTCGTGGAACCGTTCCGGGACGGCCTCGTGCGGCGCGTGGTGGAACGGGCCTTGCGGGACGGGGACGACGGCGGGGCCGTGTCGCGGCTGACGCACCAGGTGGAGATCGCCCGCGACGCCTTCGCGGGCCTGGTGATGGTGGCCCGCTCGTTCGTCTTCACCGCCGCGGGGGCGCTGGCGGGGCTGTTCGTGCTGGCCCCGGTGCTGCTGGCGGTGGTTGTACCGCCGCTGGTCCTGGGGCTGGTGCTGTTCCTGGCGACCCTGCGGCCCATGGCGCGTCGGCAGGAGGCGTTCCTGGCGGCCGACGAGGCGGTGGCCGCATCGCTGGGCGAGGTCTGCGCAGGCGTGCGGGACGTGACGGCGGGCGGCGCCGAGGAGTACGTGCGCAAGGAGACGGGCGCCCTGGTCGACGCGGAGCTGCGGGCGGCCAACGCGCTGGCGCGCTGGTCGGTGGCCCGCGTGGGGGCGCTGGCGGTCGCGGGCCGCCTGCCGGTGATCCCGCTGCTGGTGGCCGCGCCGTGGCTGCTGGACCACGGTGTGTCGGCGGGTGCGCTGGTGGGTGCCCTGACCTACCTCACCCAGTCCCTGCTCCCGGCGCTGCAGAACCTCGTCCACGGCCTGGGCACGAGCGGCACCCGACTGCTGGTGGTGACGCGCCACCTCACCACAACACCACCCACCGCGGCCCCTCCGGCCGGTGCGGAGCCGCCGCGTGCGGCGGGCTTGCCACACGCCGCCGCGCCGCCCGCGACGGCCCCGCCGGGCCGGGCCACCACCCCGCCCGGCCCCCGGCCGCCCGGGGCCGCACCCCCACCCGCCGTCGAGCTGCACGACGTCACCTTCGCGTACGGTCCGCACGCCGAGCCCGTCGTACGGGGCCTCGGGCTCGTCGTGCCGGTCGGGGAGCATCTGGCCGTCGTCGGGCCCAGTGGGGTCGGTAAGTCGACGGTGGCCGGGCTGGTGGCGGGGCTGCTGGAGCCGGTGTGCGGTGTGGTGCGGGTGGGCGGCGTGCCGGCCGGGGAGCGGGGGGCGCGGCGGGGGCGGGTGCTCATCCCGCAGGAGGCGTACGTCTTCTCCGGCACCCTCGGCGACAACTTCCGCTACCTGCGCGACGATCCCGTCCCCGACCAGGAGGTCATGGCCGCCGTCGAGGCGATCGGCGCCGGCCCGCTCGTGAGCAGGGCCGGGCTCGACGCGCCCGTGGTGCCGGGCGCGTTGTCGGCGGGGGAGCGGCAGCTGGTCGCGCTCGTGCGCGCGTACGTGTCGACGGCCCCCGTGGCGTTGCTGGACGAGGCCACGTGCCACCTCGACCCGGCCGCCGAAGCGCGCGCCGAGCGCGCCTTCGCGGCGCGGCCCGGCGGCACGCTGGTGGTCGTCGCGCACCGCGCGGGCTCGGCCCGCCGCGCGGACCGCGTCCTCGTCATGGACGGGCCCGCCACCCTCGTCGGGACGCCCCGCGAGCTGCCGGCCCGCTCGGCGCTCTACCGCGACCTGCTGGGCGCGTCGGCGTCACAGCCAGCCGGCGCCGCGCGAGATGCGGATCGCGTCGACGCGGTTCCTGGCCCCGGTCTTGCGGGTGATCGCCGCCATGTAGTTGCGCACCGTGCCGTTGGACAGGTGCAGGCTGCGTGCGATCTCCCCGACGGAGGCCCCCTCGGCCGCGAGTGACAGCACGCTTAACTCCCGCCGCGTCAGCGGGATCTCGGCCGCCTGCAGGAAGCCGAAGCCGAGCGATTCGTCGATGTAGCGCTCGCCCTTCGCCACATGCCGTATGCCCTCCACCAGCCGGTCGGGCGAAGCGTTTTTGCTCAAGTACCCCAAGGCCCCCATCTCGTAGGCCCGGCGCAGTGGCCCCGGCCGCCCCGCGGTCGCCAGGGCGAGCAGTGCCCCCGGTTCGCCCCCGTTGCGACATCGGTTCCCCAGCTCGCCGATACCGCATTCCCCTGCCGCGTGGGCGCTGTCCATGTCCACCACGTACACGTCGGGACGCAGTGCCCGCGAGGTGGAGACGGCCCCGGGCCAGGAGGACGAGGACACCTCCAGGTCCGGTTCTCTGCCGATGAGTACCGCCAGGGCCATGCGCAGCAGATAGGTGTCGTGTATCAGAAGAACTCGGGTCACTTACGTCTCTCCCCGCTCCGTGTAGCGAACCGCCTCGGGCACGTCGATAAATACATACCGGCGTGGCCCACTGTTACGGGGGCGGTTACCCCGTCCACGGGGGGCGCAAGGACGCGGTCGGGAGGTCATGCACGCCTCAACTACGGATGCCCTGCGCCTGCTGAGTCATTCCTACCGCCGTACGGCGCCCGCCGGGTCGATCAGCCGGCAGGCCGTCTCGATGTCGGTGCCGACCTGGGCGATCGACGCCCGGCCCGACAGCCAGGTGATGAGCGCGGAGTGCCAGGTGTGCTCGATGACGCGGACGGCCGAGAGCTGCCGGGGGGTGGGCCGGCTGCCCGCCGGGCCCATGGCGTCCAGGATGATCGCCGTGGTGAGCCGCGAGACCGTCTCGACCTCCGCGCTCACCGAGCGGTCCGCGAAGGTGAGGGCACGCACCATGGCGTCGGCCAGGTGCGGCTCGCGCTGCATCGCGCGGAACGCCCGCATCAGCGTCCGGGCGACCCGCGCCGCGGGGTCCTCGTCGGTCGGCGGGCGCTTGCGCAGCGTCTCGTGCAGGTCCTCCAGCTGGTCCTGCATGACGGCGACCAGCAGGTGGACCTTGGAGGGGAAGTAGCGGTAGAGCGTGCCGAGCGCGACGCCCGACGACTCGGCGACCGCCCGCATCTGCACGGCGTCGAAGCCCCCGCGGCCGGCCAGCCGGGCGGTGGCCCGCAGGATGCTGCGGCGCCGGGCTTCCTGACGTGCTGTCATGGGGGCGGCGGGGGGCATGGGCTCGACAGAAGTCATGGCCGACCCGGAGTCCGTCGTCATATGTCTGTATGTCCCATTCCGTGGCGCTTAGTCCAGCGGTGCCTGTGCGGCCCGGACGGCACAGCATGGCAGGGGTCGGGCCGTGGCGCGAATCACCCGGCGCCGCTCTTTCGGCCCTCTGACATGCCGGTAGATTCAAGCCTCTGGACGACCCAGTCTGAAACTTGTTCTAGATTAGCGCGACCCGTTACGCTCCGGCGGAACAGCCAGCGAGAAGGAGGCCGGAGTGACCGCTGAGGCCACGGAGGCATCGCTCACGCGAAACCGCAGCAGCCTCCGGGAGCGGAGCGGCGGCGGGGACGGCGAAGGACCACTGCGCATCGCGCTGCTCACCTACAAGGGAAATCCTTTCTGCGGCGGTCAGGGCGTCTATGTGCGCCACCTCTCGCGTGAACTCGCCCGCCTCGGCCACTCCGTCGAGGTCATCGGCTCCCAGCCCTACCCCGTGCTCGACGAGGCCGGGGCGCCGGACGGCGCCGACGGCCCCGCGCCCGGCCGCCTGGCCCTCACCGAGCTGCCCAGCCTCGACCTCTACCGCCAGCCCGACCCCTTCCGCACTCCCGCGCGCGAGGAGTACCGCGACTGGATCGACGCCCTGGAGGTCGGCACGATGTGGACCGGCGGCTTCCCCGAGCCGCTGACCTTCTCGCTGCGCGCCCGCCGCCACCTCGCCTCCCGCCGCGGCGCGTTCGACGTCGTCCACGACAACCAGACCCTCGGCTACGGGCTCCTCGGCGGCCCCGGCGTCCTCGGCGCCCCCCTGGTCACCACCGTCCACCACCCCATCACCGTCGACCGGCAGCTGGAGCTGGACGCCGCGGCGGACTGGAAGCGCCGCGCCTCCGTGCGCCGCTGGTACGGCTTCACGCGGATGCAGAAGCGCGTCGCCCGGCGGCTGCCGTCCGTGCTGACCGTCTCCGGCTCCTCCCGGCAGGAGATCGTCGACCACCTCGGCGTCGACCCCCGCAAGGTCCACGTCGTCCACATCGGCGCCGACACCGAGCTGTTCTCGCCCGACCCCGCCGTCCCCGAGACGCCCGGCCGGATCGTCACCACCTCCAGCGCCGACGTCCCCCTCAAGGGGCTCGTCCACCTCGTGGAGGCGCTCGCCCGGCTGCGCCGGGAGCACCCCGGCGCCCACCTCGTCGTCGTGGGCAAGCGCGCCGAGAACGGGCCCGTGGCCGCCGCCATCGAGCGGCACGGGCTCGGCGGCGCCGTCGAGTTCGTCAAGGGCATCACCGACCGCGAGCTCGTCGACCTGGTCCGCTCCGCCCAGGTCGCCTGCGTCCCCTCCCTGTACGAGGGCTTCTCCCTGCCGGCCGCCGAGGCCATGGCCACGGGCACGCCGCTGGTGGCCACGACCGGCGGCGCCATCCCCGAGGTCGCCGGCCCCGACGGCGAGAGCTGCCTGGCCGTGCCGCCCGGCGACCCGGACGCCCTGGCCGCCGCCCTGTCCCGGCTGCTCGGCGACGAGGAACTGCGCCGGCGGCTCGGCGCGGCGGGCCGTGAGCGGGTACTGGCCAAGTTCACGTGGCGTCAGGCGGCGATCGGCACGGCCGAGCACTACCGCCGGGCGATCGCGCGGGCCGCAGGGACCGCGGGCCGGTCGCGCAGGCCGGACCCGGACCGGTTCGGCGCCGCCGGCCCGCGCCGCAGTGGCTGAGCCCGGTCGCGGCGGGGGAAGAGCCCCTGTCCGGCGGTGCCGAACGACCTGTAGTCCCTCCTCCGACACGAAAGCAAAGACGTGCTGACCGTCGATTTCTCCCGCTTCCCGCTCGCCGCCGGCGACCGCGTCCTCGACCTGGGATGCGGCGCGGGCCGGCACGCCTTCGAGTGCTACCGGCGCGGCGCCCGGGTCGTCGCCCTCGACCGCAACGCCGAGGAGATCCGCGAGGTCGCCAAGTGGTTCGCCGCCATGAAGGAGGCCGGCGAGGCCCCCGCGGGCGCGACCGCCACCGCCATGGAGGGCGACGCGCTCGCGCTGCCCTTCCCCGACGCCAGCTTCGACGTCGTCATCATCTCCGAGGTCATGGAGCACATCCCGGACGACAAGGGCGTGCTCGCCGAGATGGTGCGCGTCCTCAAGCCCGGCGGCCGGATAGCCGTCACGGTGCCGCGCTACGGGCCGGAGAAGGTCTGCTGGGCGCTCAGCGACGAGTACCACGAGGTCGAGGGCGGCCACATCCGCATCTACAAGGCCGACGAACTGCTCGCCAAGATGCGCGAGGCCGGCCTGAAGCCCTACGGCACCCACCACGCCCACGGCCTGCACAGCCCCTACTGGTGGCTCAAGTGCGCCTTCGGCGTGGGCAACGACAAGGCGCTGCCCGTCCGCGCGTACCACAAGCTGCTGGTCTGGGACATCATGAAGAAGCCCAAGGCCACGCGCGTCGCCGAGCAGCTCCTCAACCCCGTCATCGGCAAGAGCTTCGTCGCGTACGCGACCAAGCCGCACCTGCCCACCGCGGCGGCCGCCGAATGACCCCTTTCGGCCAGGGCCCCAGCAGCACCGAGCGCCTCGTCCTGCCCGGGGTGCTCACCGCCGACCAGGCCGCCCGCACCGTCGCCGGCATCGCCGCGGTGCAGCGGCCCGACGGCGCCATACCGTGGTTCCGCGGGCACCACCTCGACCCGTGGGACCACGTCGAGGCCGCCATGGCCCTGGACGCGGCCGGCGAGCACACCCGCGCCGAGGCCGCCTACCGCTGGCTCGCCGACCACCAGAACCCCGACGGATCCTGGTACGCGGCTTACGCCGACGGCGCCGCGGACGCCCCCACCGACCGCTCCCGCGAGACCAACTTCGTCGCCTACGTGGCCGTCGGCGTCTGGCACCACTACCTCTCCACCGGCGACGACGCCTTCCTCGACCGCATGTGGCCGACCGTCTTCGCCGCCGTCGAGTTCGTCCTGCGCCTCCAGCAGCCCGGCGGCCAGATCGGCTGGAAGCGGGAGGCGGAGGAGGACGGCGGCCGGGACGTCACCGACGCCCTGCTCACCGGCTGTTCCTCCATCCACCAGGCCCTGCGCTGCGCCCTGGCCATTGCCGAGCACCGCGAGGAGCCGCAGCCCGACTGGGAGCTGGCGGTGGGGCTGCTGGGGCACGCGATACGTCACCACCCCGAGCGGTTCCTGGACAAGGACCGCTACTCCATGGACTGGTACTACCCCGTGCTCGGCGGCGCCGTGACCGGTGCGGCCGCGAAGGAGCGCATCGAGGCGCGCTGGGACGACTTCGTGGTACCCGGCCTCGGCGTGCGCTGCGTGGTGCCCAACCCCTGGGTGACGGGCGGCGAGAGCTGTGAACTCGCCCTCGCCCTGTGGGCGATGGGCGAGTCCGACCGGGCCGTGGAGATCCTCCAGTGGATCCAGCACCTGCGCGCGGAGAACGGCCTGTACTGGACCGGCTACGTCTTCGAGGACGAGGCGGTGTGGCCGGAGGAGCTCACCACCTGGACGGCGGGTTCGCTCCTGCTGGCCGTGGCCGCGCTGGGCGGCCACGACGCCACGGCGACGGTCTTCGGCGGCGACCTCCTGCCGGCCGGCCTGGAGCCGGACTGCACCTGCGGCGGACCGGCCCGGGCCTGACCCCGCCGCGGTACGGTCCGGGCGGTGCCGGTCGTGGCGCGGGAGCGGGAAGCGCCGGGCGCCTCACACGGCCTGCGGTGCGAGCAACGCACCGGCGGCACCCACCGCCTCCAGTGCCGCGTCCACCTGCCCGGGCCGCTCGACGTGCGCCACCGGCACCACCGAGCGCAGGTACCGGTTGAACTGGGAGGGGCCCAGCACGACGGCCAGTGCGGGCTCGTGCCGCCGCAGCCCGTCGAGCAGCTTCGGCACGCTCACGCCCGTCGTGGTGATCCGCAGGAAGAGGTCCCGCACGTCCCCGGCCGTGGTGAGCGTGCGGGGCTCCAGGCAGGAGCAGACCGGAATCTGCGGGTCCAGGAAGTCCATGCCCGCGATCTCGGCCGCCATCGCCTCGCCGATGCGCTGCTGGATCGGCGAATGCGTCGCGGGCAGCTCCGGCGAGATCTTGGCGACCCGGTGTCCGGGCGGCAGCGCGTCCGCGAGCCGCTCCAGCTGGTCCAGGTACCCGGAGAACATCACGCACCGCATCGTGCCGTCCCCCACGGGCCCGAGGTCGACCCCCCGGTAGGAGCCGCCCACCCGTTCCGGCGCGTAGGCGTCCCCGTCCGGGTCCTCCGCCACCGGCAGCCCCACGAAGGCGACGCCCTGTGCTCTCCCGGCCGTCCGTCCCCGGTGCTCCTGCGGCTCGTCCCACGACCGTGCGAACAGCGTGAACAGGGCCTCGCGACTGACGGCCCCCGCGATGCACGCGGCGACCTGCGCCCCCAGGCTGATCCCGCCCGTCACCGAGGGCCGCACCCCGTGCCCGGCCAGCACGTCGTGCACGGCGAGCGCCTGCGCGGCCTGCTGCAGCGCCTTCACCCGGCGCGAGGGCGCACCCGGGGGCGGTGCGCTGCGGCCCAGCAGCTGGTCCGCGTCGTACCCGGTCCACTCCTCGACCTGCCGGTACACCGCCCGGGCAGCGGAGTGCCGCTCGTACATGGGGCCGGCGGCCGACCCCTCGTTGTGCATTCCGCCAAAAACGTAAGCAATCGTCATACGACGGGAGCGTGCCAGGCGTTGATCATGCGGGGACAGATCATCCCGGGCCGCGATGGGAAGGCTTGTTTCCCATCGGTTTCGGCGCCAACCGGACCGTTTTCCCGGGAGGCGGGCCGCCCCCGCGCGCGTTCCCGGGGTGCGGGTGCCCGGACGGGCGGCCGGGCCCGTGCGTGGGCGGCCGGCAGGGGGCTGATTCCCGCCGGGGGTTGGTTCGCCTTCCTGGCCGAGAACCGGAAGACGTTGTTCCCCAACAGGGCCGGCCCGGCCGGGGAAAACCCCGCGGCCGTCCGGACGGGCGAGCACCTAAGGTGGCGTCATGAGCCTGCTGTCCCATGAGCGTTACTGCGACGAGATCCTCACCCAGACCGACGCGTTCCGTGCGGCCCTGCGCGGTGCGGACCCCGGCACCACTGTTCCCACCTGCCCCGACTGGAGCCTCGCCCAGCTCGTCCTGCACGTCTCCAGCGCCCACCGCGGAGCCGCGGCGATCGTCCGCGACAGGATCCAGGAGTTCACGATCCCGACCTCCGTCGCCGGCGAGGCGCCGGAGGCCGGCGAGCTCGACGTGGCCGCCCTCGACGCCTGGCTGGCCGAAGGCGCGGAGCAGGTCGCGCAGGCCCTGCGCGAGGCGGGGCCGGACGCCCGGGTGTGGACCTTCGGCGGCGACCAGAAGGCCGGCTTCTGGGCCCGCCGCATGACGCACGAGACGGTCGTCCACCGCATGGACGCCTGCCTGGCCTCCGGCGCCGAGTACACCGTCGACCCGGTCGTCGCCGCGGACTGCCTCGACGAGTGGCTGCAGATCATCACCTCCCCGCAGGCCGTGGCCTTCCGGCCGGTGTACGGGGAGCTGCCCGGCCCGGGCCGCACCCTGCACCTGCACGCCACGGACACCGACCCCGGCCTGAACGCCGAGTGGTTCATCGACGCCACCGGCCCGTCCGTCACCTGGCGCCGGGCCCACGAGAAGGCGGCCGTCGTCGTGCGCGCCCCCATGACCGAGCTGCTGCGCGTGTTCTACCGGCGCACGCCCGTGGACGCCCCCGGCGTCGAGGTGCTGGGCGACCGCGAGGTGCTCGACTTCTGGCTGGAGCGGGCCGCCTTCTGATGAGATCCCGCCACCCGGGGCCGTCGCGCCGCGCCCTGCTGCCCGCCGCCCTGCTGATGCTCGTCACGGCGTGCGGCGGCGGCTCGGAGCCGGCCGCCCGCCCCGGGGCGGCGGGCGCCCACGACCCGCTCTTCCCCCGCCTCGGCAACGACGGGTACGACGTCCGCCACTACGGCCTCACCCTCGACTACGAGCCCGCGGACAACCGCCTCTCCGCCACCGCCGTCATCACCGCCCGGGCCGAGCAGCACCTCAGCGCCTTCAACCTCGACCTCAAGGGCCTGACCGTGCGCAGCGCCCGCGTCGACGGCGAGCCGGTCCGCACCTCCCGCAGGGGCAGCGAGCTGACGGTCGAGCTGAACGAGCCGGTCGCCAAGAACCGCACGTTCGAGACGACCATCGTCTACGACGGGAAGCCGCAGGCCGTCGAGGACGCGGACGGCTCCACGGAGGGCTGGGTCCGCACGGAGGACGGGGCCGTGGCGCTGGGGGAGCCGGCGGGCTCGATGGCCTGGTTCCCGGGCAACCACCACCCGTCCGACAAGGCCACGTACGACATCGCGGTGACCGTGCCGGCCGGCCTGACGGCCGTGGCCAACGGCGAGCTGAAGCGCACGGAGGACAAGGGCCCGGAGGGCGCCCGGCGCACCACCTTCACCTGGCACACCGGCGAACCGATGGCGAGCCATCTGGCCAGCGTCGCCGTGGGCCGGTTCCGGGTGACGACGTCCCGGACGGCCAAGGGCCTGCCGGTGTACATCGCCGCGCACCCCGGGGAGACGGAGGCGGCGGACAGGGTGGCGAAGGTCCTGCCGGGGATCCTCGACTGGGAGAGCGGCCTGTTCGGGCCGTACCCCTTCTCGTCCACGGGCGCGGTCATCGACCGCAACCCGCGTGTCGGCTACGAGCTGGAGACGCAGCCCAAGCCGTACTTCCACGCCGCGCCCGGCGACAGGCTCGTGGTGCACGAGCTGGCCCACCAGTGGTTCGGCAACGCGCTCACGCCGGACCGGTGGTCGGACATGTGGCTGAGCGAGGGCTTCGCGCAGTACGCCGAGTGGATGTGGGAGGAGAAGAGCGGCGGACGTCCGGTCCGGCAGATCTTCGACGACTACTACGACGGCAGGGACCCGGAGAGCAGGGGCGCGGACGGCGAGACGATCTGGGACTTCCCGCCGGCCGAGCCGACGGCTGAGACGGTGTCCGGCCTGCCGGTCTACGGGCGCGGGGCCATGGTGCTGCACAAGCTGCGGGAGAAGCTCGGGGACCGCGAGTTCTTCCGCCTCGTACGCGACTGGGTGGCGCAGTACCGCCATCAGAACGTCAGCACGGAGGGTTTCGTGGACTTCTGCGAGGGCCGGGGTGACGTCGGGGAGGTCTTCGACGTCTGGCTCCGCGGGAAGGGCAGGCCCGCCCGGCGGTGAGCCGCCGTCAGGCGTTGAGCTCGGCGAGCAGGCGCAGGGTGCCGGGGTCCGGTGCGGTGACGAGCAGGTCGGTGACCGGGCCCGCGCGCCAGAGTTCCAGCCGCTCGGCGATGCGCTCGCGGGGGCCGACGAGGGAGATCTCGTCGGCGAAGGCGTCGGGCACGGCGGCCACGGCCTCGTCCCGCCGCCCGGCCAGGAACAGCCGCTGCACGCGCCGGGCCTCCTCCTCGTAGCCCATGCGCCCCATCAGGTCGGCGTGGAAGTTGCGGGCGGCGTGACCCATGCCGCCGATGTAGAAGGCCAGCATCGTCTTGACGGGGCGCAGCCCCTCCGTGACGTCGGCGCACAGCCGTGCCCGGGCCAGGGGAGCGACCATGAAGCCGCGGGGGGCGGCGGCGAGGGCGGCGGTGTGCAGGTCCGTGCGCGACGGTGACCAGTACAGCGGCAGCCAGCCGTCGGCGATGCGGGCGGTCTGGGCGACGTTGCGCGGGCCCTCGGCGCCCAGCAGGACGGGCAGGCCGGCGCGTCGCGGGTGGGTGATGGAACGCAGGGGCCTGCCCAGGCCGGTGGCGCCGGGCCCGGTGTAGGGCAGCGGGTGGAAGCGTCCGTCGAGGGCGACGGGGGCCTCGCGGCGCAGGACCTGCCGGACGACGTCGACGTACTCGCGGGTCGCGGTCAGCGGGCTCTGCGGGAACGGGCGCCCGTACCAGCCCTCCACCACCTGGGGGCCCGACAGTCCCAGGCCGAGCAGGACGCGCCCGCCGGAGAGGTGGTCGAGGGTCAGCGCGTGCATGGCGGTGGCGGTGGGCGTGCGGGCCGCCATCTGGGCCACGGCCGTGCCGAGCAGGATGCGGCTGGTGTGCGCGGCGATCCAGGTGAGCGGGGTGAAGGCGTCGGAGCCCCAGGATTCGGCGGTCCACACGGAGTGGTAGCCGAGCCGCTCGGCCTCCCGGGCGAGGGCGAGGTCGTGGGGCCGGGGGCCGCGGCCCCAGTAGCCGAGGGCGAGACCGAGCCGCATGGGGAGCCTCCCGCACGCCGAGTGCTGACGGAGTGTCAGTTCAGGGGAGGGTAGGGCCGCCGTCCGTGCGGCGACAAGACGGCGGCCCGCCGGGGAAGTCCCCGGCGGGCCGCCGCAAGAGGCCGTGCGGTGTGCTCAGCCGCGCTGGATGCCCGAGGTGTCCTGCAGGAGACCGCGACGGCCGTCCTGCGTCTGCGCCACGAGCGCCTGGCCGCGCTGCTCGACCGCCAGGTACCAGGTGCCGGGCGCGAGCTCGGCGATCTGGTTCGGCGAGCCGTCCTCGGCGAACAGCGGGCGGTTGACCGGCACCGCGAACCAGAACGGGGCGAAGTCGCCGCCGGCCGCCGGAGCCGGCTGGGCCGCGGCCGCCGGCTGCGGAGCCGGGGCGCCGCCCGCCTGCGGCTGGGCCTGCGCCGGACCGGGCTGCGGCTGGGCACCGTAGGGCTGCGGGGCCTGCGCACCGTAGGGGGCCGGGCCGGCACCGGGCTGCATGCCGCCCGGGCCCGGGTAGCCGTAACCCTGCGGGGCACCGTAGGGGGCCGCCGCGGGCTGCGGAGCACCCATCAGCGGGGCCTTGAGGGCCGGGGTGCGCGGGGTGAGCGCGGCCACGACGGCGAGCACGAGGTTCGCGATGAGCGCGAGGATCTGGCCGACGCCGGGCGAGATCTGGTCCACGTCCGGGCCACCGAAGATCGTCCACAGCGAGGACCAGGCGGCGAACACGGCGAGCGCGATGCCCCACTGCTCCAGGCCCAGCCCGACGAGCTTGCGCCCCTCCGGCTGGAAGCGGGCGGCGACGATCAGGGCGGCGGCGATGATCCCGGCGAGGAAGATCGACGGCAGTACGGGGAAGAGTTCAGGCTTCCAGCCGATCGGCTCCTTGGGGCAGTTGATCGCCGACCCGCAGTCGTACGAACGGAAGCTGAGGAACGAGGCGATGAACAGCAACACCGCTGCTCCGGTCACCACGCCGTCGCCTCTAGTGAGGGAGCGGATGTTCACCTAAAATCCTTTGTCAGTGCTTGTCGGGGCTGTCGTTGATATGTCGCTGTCGCCGGTACGCGAGATGCCGGGGGCGCGAGGGCGCGGGGGTGGCGGCCACCCATCGTACGGGGAACCTATCGCCCGGGAGCTCCGGGCGTCTCCTTCGTATCACCCTCGTGACACGGCCGTGGCCTGCTGGTACTTACCCGCGCAGGAAGTCCTTGATGCCGTCCGCAATACCTTGCGCCGCCTTTTCACGCCATGTCGCATCAGTGAGCTGGGCCGCGTCCTGCGCGTTGCGCATATTGCCGCATTCGATGAAGACCTTCGGAATCGTCGAGAGATTGAGACCCCCGAGATCGCCCCGCGTGTCGAGCCCCGTTCCCTTGCCGATGTAATTGGACGGGGCACTGCCGGTCGTGCGCACGAAGTTGCCCGCGATGCGCGCGCCCAGCTCCTTCGACGGCCCCACGATGGGCGAGGTGTCGGCGCGTCCGCCGCGCACGGCGGCGGGCAGGATCACATGGAAGCCGCGGTCGCCGGCGCCGGCGCCGTCCGCGTGCAGGGACACGGCGGCGTCGCCGTGCGCGGCGTTCCCGATCTCGGCGCGCTCGGTCACGCACGGCCCGTACGGCCGGTCCCCGTCGTGGGTCAGCACGACCTTGGCGCCCTGCGCCTGCAGGATCGTCCGCAGCCGGTGCGCCACGTCCAGGGTGAAGGCGGCCTCGGAGTAACCGGAGTTGGTCTCGGTGCCGGTGGTGTCGCACTCCTTGTGGCCGGTGCCGATGTCGACCTGACGGTTGATCTCGGCGGTGTGCTGGGCGTTGCGCGTGTTGTGGCCCGGATCGACGACGACGACCTTGCCCTTGAGCGGCCCGTCCGCGGCGCCCTCCGCGGCCGCGGGAGCGGGCGCGGAGGGGGAGGGCGCGGCGCTGGTGGCCCCGGCCGTGCCGGACGGCGCCTCGGACGGCTGGGGGCGGGGCGCGGGGCGGCCGTCGGCGGACGAGGACGCGGCGACGGGCTGCCGTCCGGCGTCGTCGGCGGCCCCGTCCCCGGAACCTCCCCCGCCGCCCGAACAGCCCGTCAGGCCGGCGGCCGCCAGGAAGAGCGCTGTCGCCCCGGCGAGGAATCGCGGGGATATCGGGGAACCACTGGCGTTGGACACGCGGGCGATGCTAGCGCTGCCGCTCAGATTCCGAGACCGGTACGCCGCAGTACGCGCAGGGAGCGCGTCACAGAGACCTCGGTGAACGCCCCTGACGCAAGGGCCCTGCGGTACACCCGGTACGGGGCCTGGCCGCCGTCGGCGGGGTCGGGGAAGACGTCGTGGATGACGAGCAGGCCCTCGGGCGCGAGGTGCGGCGCCCAGCCCTCGTAGTCGGCGGTGGCGTGCTCGTCGGTGTGCCCGCCGTCGATGAACACCAGCCCCACCGGCGTGCCCCAGACCTTCGCCACCTGGGGCGAGCGCCCCACAACCGCGACGACGTGCTCTTCGAGGCCGGCGCGGTAGAGGGTGCGGCGGAAGGTGGGCAGCGTGTCCATCCGGCCGACGCCGGGCGTCCCGTCCACGACCTCCGGGTCGTGGTACTCCCAGCCGGGCTGCTGCTCCTCGCTGCCGCGGTGGTGGTCGACGGTGACGGCGACGGTGCCGCTTTCGCGGGCGGCGTCGGCGAGGAGGATGGTCGAACGGCCGCAGTACGTCCCCACTTCCAGCAGGGGCAGGCCGAGGCGCCCGGCGTCGCGGGCCGCCGCGTGGAGGGCGAGGCCCTCGTCCACCGGCATGAATCCCTTCGCGGCCTCGAAGGCGGCGAGTACGTCGGGCTTGGGTGGCATGGGGTGTCCCCGTCCTGTGCGTGTCCGGCTGCGGCCGTGGGCCATTTTTCCCCAGCCCCGCCCCTTCCCGTAACCGGGGGCTCCGCCCCCGGACCCCCGCTCCTCAATCGCCGGAGGGGCTGATTTTCAGCCCTACAGCCACCCGTTCTGGCGCGCCGCGCGCACGGCCTCCATCCGGTTGCGGGTCCCGGTCTTCCCGATCGCCGCCGACAAATAGTTCCGCACCGTCGCCGGCGACAGGTGCACCTTCGCCGCGATGTCCACGACCGTCGCCCCGTCCACCGCCGCCGACAGCACGTCCCGCTCCCGCTGCGTCAGCGGATTCGGGCCCGCGCTGAGCGCGGCCGCCGCCAGGGCCGGGTCGATGACGCGCTCGCCGGCCAGGACGCGGCGGATGGCGGCCGCGAGGTCCTCGACGGGGCCGTCCTTGACGAGGAAGCCCGAGGCGCCCGCCTCCATGGCGCGCCGCAGGTAGCCGGGGCGCCCGAAGGTGGTGAGGATCAGCACCCGGCACTGGGGCAGCCGCACCCGCAGGTCGGCGGCCGCGTCCAGGCCGCTGCGGCCGGGGAGTTCGATGTCGAGCAGGGCGATGTCGGGGCGGGTCTCCAGGGCCTGCGGAAGGATCTGGTCGCCGCTGCCCACCTGGGCGACGATCTCCATGTCCTCCTCCAGACCGAGCAGCAGTGCGAGCGCCCCGCGCATCATCCCCTGGTCCTCGGCCAGCAGAATCCTGGTCAGCTCGCTGCTCACGCGGCCCGTTCCTCCTCGTCGTTCTCGTCCACCGGGAGTTCCGCCACGAGGCGGAACCCGCGCCGCCCGTCCGGCCCGGACGTCAGCGAGCCGCCCGCGGCGGCCAGCCGCTCGGTCAGGCCCTTGAGGCCGTTGCCGCCCGTGCCGGGTGCCGTGCCCGGTGCCGTCTCCGCGTCCGACCCTACGCCGCGCCCGTCGTCGCTGATCTCCAGATGGACCCGGTCCGGCTCCCCGCGCACCTCGATGGCGCACTTGCCCGCCCCGCTGTGCCGCACCACGTTGGTGACGCCCTCCCGTACGACCCACCCGAGCAGCGCCGCGGTCTGCGGCGGCAGCGGGGGGCCGGACTGGCGGATGTCGGCTGTGATGCCGGAGGCGTCGAGCAGGGACCGCGCCCGGTCGAGCTCGGTGACCAGGCTCCCCTCGCGGTAGCCGGTGACGGCCTCGCGGATCTCGGTGAGGGCCTGGCGGCCCACCGCCTCGATGTCTGCGGCCTGGCCCATCGCCGCGTCCAGGTTGCGGGGCGCCAGGCGGCGCACCGCCTCCGCCTTGACCACGACGACCGACATCGTGTGGCCCAGCAGGTCGTGCAGGTCGCGGGAGAAGCGCAGGCGCTCGCGCTCCACCGCGGCGTGCGCCAGCTGCTCGCGCGTGGCCCTCAGCTGGGCGACGGTCTCGGAGAGGTTCAGGATCGCGGACGCGACGAGCCCGGACAGCGACGTGCCCCAGGCGATGGCGAGGACGTTCTCCGTGCCGCTCTGCGCGGACAGGATCACCCCGACCGTGATGCCGTAGCCGCCCATGGCCACCGACAGCCACCGCCCCCGGTTGCGCAGCACGATGCCGGCCACCAGCGACAACAGCGGGAAGAACAGCAGCCAGTCGCCGCCGTACCCGATGGACATCGCGTACGTGAGGGCCGTCAGCCCGCCCAGCAGGACCAGCGGGAGCGGCGTCAGGCAACGCTCCTCGTCGAGCCCGACGACGACCGCGGTGACGTAGAGCGCGAGGAAGACCACGAGGCCGCCGGCGGCGAGCCACGGCAGCGCGACCTCGCCCCGGCAGAGGTCGACGACGTCGCCGGTGAGTATGAACAGCCAGGGCATGAACGTCGCCGGTGTCGGCCGCTTCGGCGGCTGCACCCCTCCCAGCAGGCCGGGCCGTCCGCGCCCGCCCTTCACCACGGTGTCTTCCATGCCACCGACCCTACGGAATCCGGCCGTACGCCCCGTAGGCGCGGATGTCCCCGGCCGCCCATGACATTTGTCTTCCCCCGCCCTGCGCCATCGGCTATACAGGAAGGCCGCGCCGGGTGGAACGCGTTCTAATCCTCGGTCCTCGTCAGACGGGAGCACGGAACTCCATGCCCATCGACCCCGCCAAGGCCACCGCCGCCGCCCCCACCACGGTCCCCCTCGCCTGGGACCACAAGGACGTCCTGCTCTACCACCTGGGCATCGGAGCCGGGTCCCGTCCCGACAGGCCCCACCCCGCCACCGACCCCGACGAGCTCCGCTACACCCTGGAGAGCCGGCTCCACGTCCTGCCCTCCTTCGCGACCGTCGCCGGCGGCGGCCGGACCGTGGCCGCCACGCTGTCCATGCCCGGCATCGACGTCGACCTCGCCGCCGTGCTGCACGGCGGACAGTCCGTCACCCTCCACCGCCCGCTGCCCGTCCGCGCCGCCGACGCCACCGCGACCGCGCGCGTGGCCGCCGTCCACGACAAGGGCAAGGCGGCCGTCATCGTGCTGCGCACGGACGTCGCCGACGCCGACGGCCCGCTGTGGACGTCGGTCAGCGAGATCTTCGTCAAGGGCGAGGGCGGCTTCGGCGGCGAACGCGGCTCCGGCGAACGCCTGGAGACCCCCGCCACCGAGCCCGACCTGACCGTCGACCGTCCCGTCCGCGAGGACCAGGCCCTGCTCTACCGCCTCTCCGGCGACTGGAACCCGCTCCACGCCGACCCCGAGTTCGCGGGGCTCGCCGGTTTCGGCAAGCCGATCCTGCACGGCCTGTGCTCGTACGGCATCGTCCTCAAGGCCGTCGTCGACACCGCTCTCGGCGGCGACGTCTCCCGCGTGCGCTCGTACGCCACCCGCTTCGCCGGCGTCGTCTACCCCGGCGAGACCCTGCGCGTGCGCATCTGGCGCGACACCCCCGGCCCCGGCCGCATCCAGGTCACGGCCACCGCCGTGGAGCGCGGGGACGCGCCCGTCCTCACCGACACCGTCGTCGAGCACACCTGAGCCCGCACCACCCCGGCGCACCGATCCGGCACACCACCCCCGCGCGGCCGCCCGAAGCGGCCGGCGCAGCGCAGGTGACACCGAAGGGAGCAGCCCCATGCGTGCCGCCGTTCAGCAGAAGACCGGTCAGGACCTGCTCGACGTGCTCGACGACGTCGAAGCGGTCGGCTTCGGCCCCGGCAAGGTCAGACTGCGCATCCGGGCCGCCGGACTGTGCCACTCCGACCTCTCGGCGATGTCCGGGGTGCTGCCGCAGCCCGCGCCCTTCGTTCCCGGTCACGAAGGCGCGGGCGACGTCGTCGAGGTCGGCGAGGGCGTCACGCACGTCGCGCCCGGCGACCGCGTCCTCGTGTGCTGGCTGCCCGCCTGCGGCAGCTGCCCCTCCTGCCGGCGCGGGCAGAGCCAGCTGTGCCTGGCCGGGTTCATGAACTCCGGCACCCCCAACTTCCGGCACCGCGCCACCGACGTCTTCGGTTTCGCCGGCACCGGTGCGTTCGCCGAGGAACTCGTCGTCGACGCCGGATGCGCGGTGCCCGTCCCCGACGACGTCCCCTACGAGATCGCCGCCCTCCTCGGCTGCGGCGTCACCACGGGACTCGGCGCCGCCCTGAACACTGCGCGGGTGACGGCCGGTTCGTCGGTCGCCGTCATCGGCTGCGGCGGCGTCGGCATCTCCGTCGTCCAGGGCGCCCGCGTCGCGGGCGCGGCGCAGATCCTCGCCGTCGACCCCGTGGAGAGCCGCCGCGAGGCCGCCCTGCGCTTCGGCGCCACCGAGGCCGTCGCCCCCGAGGGGCTCCCCGGGACCAAGGCCCGCCTCACCGGCAACGAGGGCTTCGACTACGTCTTCGAGGTCGTCGGCAAGTCCGCCACCGCCCGCACCGCCTACGAGGCCACCCGGCGCGGCGGCACGCTGTGCGTCGTCGGGGCGGGGGCGCTGGACGACCACCTCCAGCTCAACATGTTCGAGCTGTTCTTCGACGAGAAGAGGATCCTGCCGTCGCTGTACGGCGGCGGCGACGTCCTGCGTTCCTACGAGCGTGCCATCGCCCTCTGGCGGGCCGGCCGCATCGACCTCGAAGGTCTGATCACCCACCGCGTGCCGCTCGCCCGCATCAACGACGCCGTCGAGCAGATGCGCACGGGCGAGGCGCTGCGCACCTGGATCACGATGTGAGACCGCTGCCCGGGACCGCTGCGACACCCGACCGGAGAGGGGACCACCGGCCATGCTGAACGGTGCCACCGCCGTCGTCACCGGCGCCGGCCGCGGCCTCGGCCGCGCCGAGGCCCTCGAACTCGCCCGCCTCGGCGCGAACGTCGTCGTCAACGACTACGGCCGCCCCGGCCGCGACGGCTCCGGCGAGACGTCCGCGGCCCCCGCCGAGGAGGTCGCCGCGGAGATCCGGGCGGCGGGCGGACGGGCCACGGCCCACTGCGGCGACGTGTCCGACTTCGAACAGGCCCGCGAACTCGTCCAGTTGGCCGTCGACACCTACGGGGCGCTGGACGTCCTCGTCAACAACGCCGGCATCCTGCGCGACCGCATGGTCTTCTCCATGACCGAGGACGAGTGGGACGCGGTCGTCCGCGTGCACCTGAAGGGCCACTTCAACACCACGCGTTTCGCCGCCGCGCACTGGCGGGACCGTTCGAAGGCCGCGGGCGGCGCACCCGTCCACGGACGGATCGTCAACACCTCGTCGGAGGCGTTCCTGGCCGGCTCGGCCGGACAGCCGAACTACGCGGCGGCCAAGGGCGGCATCGTGGGGCTGACGACGTCGACGGCCGCGGCGCTGGGCAAGTACGGCGTGACGGCGAACGCGATCTGCCCGCGGGCGCGGACGAGGATGACGGAGGACGTCTTCGGCGCCGCGGTGGCCGGGGGCGGCACCGACCCGCTCGCGCCCGGGCACGTCTCGCCGCTGGTGGCGTACCTGGCGTCACGGGCCGCGGGGCGGATCACCGGGCAGGTCTTCGTCGTGCACGGCGGGCTGGTGGCCGTGATGGAGAGGCCACGGGTGGGCGCGCTGTTCGAGGCGAAGGGCGAGCGCTTCGCGGCGGAGGAGCTGGACGCGACCCTGACCCCTTATTACGCGGAACGTGCGGAGGGCGAGGGCTTCGCGGCGCCGGAGGTGCTGCGGCTGAGGCGGGGTCAGCGGGGATAGCCGGGCCCGTCCCGCCCCTTCCCGTGAGCGGCGCTGCGCCGCAGGGCACGGCCCCGGTCACGGGAAGGTCGGGCAGGAGGAGGAGTCGGCGGACTCCGGGTCAGTTCGCCTGCGGGCGGCGGTGCTTGCCGGGTGCGGGGGCCGGGGCAGCGGGGGATTCGTCCGGCGAGGCCGGACCGCGGTGCCTGCCGGAGCCGGCGGCTGCGGCCTGGGCGGACGCCTCTGCGTGGCGCGCCTCGGTCGTGTCGGTTCGGGCATCGGGCATGGGGAAGTCACTCCGTCGGATGGGGATGCGTGCTCTGCGCGTGCGCGTCGGGGCCACAGCAGTGGCGTACCGCGCCGCAGGCACCCCGGGTGCCCGGCCGGACAGCTGTGCGGCCCCCGCCCGAGTCTAACGGGACCTTGATCATCGAGCCACCCGTGCCGAAGGCGTGTCCGTCCGTTACGGCGTACGGGCGCAGGGCGCCTGCTGCAGCGGAACGGGCCGGGGAGCCGGCACCGAGGCGGGCTCGTCGTCCGCGTCCGCATCGGTGCCGGCGTCGTCGGGGGCCGGCCGCGAGGTGCTGGACGTCGCGGCCGCCGCGCCCGCGCCCGGCACCAGGACGTCCCCGTCCTGCGAGATCCGCAGCCGCGCCAGTCCGCACGGCACCGTCGCCGTGACGAACGGCAGTTTGAGCTCCCCGCCGGCCGTCCACAGCCCGGCCCCGGCCAGCCAGCCGGCCGGGCCCTGGAACTGCTGCAGCTGCTTCTTCGCCGGCCGCCACACCCCCACCCAGCTGGTCGTGGCGCCGGGGACGGCCGGGCCGGGCGGCGCCGCGTCGATGCGGAAGGCCACCGAGCTCGCCTCGGGCGTCAGCCCCTGTCCCGGCTGGGCGGCGAAGGGGGTGAGCGTCGTGTCGGCCAGCAGCAGGCACTCGGGGAAGCGCACCGGGCGGGCGGAGCCGAGCACGCCCCAGCCGACCCGGTCGACGCCGGGCGCGTCGGACCGGACGATCAGCAGCCCGCTGTCCGGCTCGGCCAGCAGCAGGCGGTCGTTGCTCTTCTCCGCGATCTGCAGCAGCGGGCTCGTCTCGCCGCCCCGCCCCAGGTCGACGACGACGGCCTTCGTCAGCCCGTCCAGCTCCCGGTCCAGCGCGAGGAGCCGCCCCGAACGGTCCAGCCAGGCGCCGCCCTCGCACAGCCCGGGCACCGTCGCCAGGAGCTCGGGGCCGGTCGTGCCGCCGTGGACGCGCCAGAGGGTGGTCTGCTGCTCGCCGTGCACGAGGGCGTAGGCGGACGAGCCGTCGGGCGCGGGCGGCAGCAGGGACAGCCGCGGGCACTCGATCGCGCCCAGCGGCAGCTCGCCCGTGCCCGGCCCGGCGGGGTAGAGCAGCGAGAGCGCGAACCGCTCGGCCACCCGGCGCCGGATCAGCACCCGGCCGTCGGTCAGCGGCAGCACCTCGCTGTCGGGCTCCTCGGGCTGGCTGCCGGGCAGCGACACCGCGTAGGGCTCCGGGCCGTCGAGGGTCCAGCGCTCGGGGAACCAGCCGTCGGTGCCCTGGCCGAGAGCCAGCCACGCCGCGTACGACCCGTCCACCGTGACGGTGAACGCCGAGCGCCGCATGTCCGCCGGAGAAGCACTCCGCGGGGTGGTTTGAGCGGTGCCCTGGGCGCTGTGAGGAGCACAGACCGTCATGAGAAACGTCACCTCCGGCACAGAACGTAGTTATCGCGCTCGCCACCGCACCTCGCCACCCCCGGCGCTTCACGCGTAAGGGTGTGTCTTGTTTCGTTCGGCTGAGGAATGGGGGGTGTGTGTGCTGTGCTGACCCCGGCTATTAAGGTAAGGCGAACCTAAGCGGTCCTCGGACGTGGCTGACCTGGCCCTCTTGACCGGTCCCCCACCCGCCGCCCGCCGCCCGCTGCCCCCACCCCCGTCAGGAGCCCCCCATGTCCCTGCGCCGCCGCGGCACCGCCGCCGTCGCCCTGTCCGCAGCCGCCGTGCTCGTGCTCACCGCGTGCGGCTCGTCAGACGGCGAGGACAAGGCGGGCAAGGACGGCGGCGCGGGCTCCAAGAGCGTCGCGCAGGGCGGCAAGGACTTCGGCAAGGCCGCCGAGCAGACCGCCAAAATGGGCACCGACGCCCAGCCCGGGCAGTTCCCGCGCACCGTCACCCACGCCCTCGGCAGGACCGAGATCAAGGAGAAGCCCCGGCGCGTCGTCGTCCTCGACGTCGGCGAGCTCGACAACGTCGTCTCCCTCGGCATCAAGCCCGTCGGCTGGGCCTCCAGCGAGGGCAGCAAGGACATCCCGGAGTACCTGAAGAAGGACATCGGCGAGCCCAAGAGCGTCGGCACCATCAGCAACCTCAACCTCGAAGCGATCAACGAGCTCAAGCCCGACCTGATCCTCGGCAGCAAGCTGCGCGCGGAGAAGACCTACAAGGACCTCTCCAGGATCGCCCCCACCGTCTTCTCCGTCCGCCCCGGCTTCACCTGGAAGGAGAACTACCTCCTCAGCGCCGCCGCGCTCGACCGGACGGCCGACGCAAAGAAGCAGCTCGCCGCGTACGAGGCCAAGGCGAAGAAGCTGGGCGAGGACCTCGGCGAGAAGAAGCCGACGATCACCATGCTCCGCTACATGCCGCAGTTCACCCGCCTGTACGCGCAGCAGTCCTTCATCGGCACCATCCTCAAGGACGCCGGCCTGCCCCGGCCGAAGAACCAGCAGGTGGACAAGCTCGCCGAGGAGATCAGCCCGGAGAACATCGACCGGGCCGACGCCGACTGGATCTTCACCGGCGTCTACGGCGACCCGGAGAAGACCAAGCGCGACGCCGCCGAGGACAACCCCCTGTGGAAGACCCTGACCGCCGTCAAGGAGGGCCGGGCCAAGAACGTCCCCGACGAGACCTGGTACCTGGGCCTCGGCGTCACCGCGGCGAACAGCGTCCTCGACGACCTGCGCGGTTTCCTGGTCAAGTAGCGGGGCTCGCGAGCGGCCGGCAGCACGCGTCAGTGAAGTACGGGCACGGGGACAGGTAGCCTTTCCCCGTGCCCGTACTGTCTGAAGTCATCGCCGCCCTCGACGCCCTGTGGCCCCCGGAGCGGGCCGAGCAGTGGGACGCCGTCGGTACGGTCTGCGGCGACCCCGACGCCGCCGTCACCCGGGTCCTCTTCGCCGTCGACCCCGTCCAGGAGGTCGTCGACGAGGCCGTGCGGCTCGGCGCCGACCTGCTCGTCACCCACCATCCGCTCTACCTCCGCGGAACGACGACGGTCTCGGCCGGCACCTTCAAGGGCCGCGCCGTGCACACCCTCATCAAGAACGACATCGCCCTGCACGTCGCGCACACCAACGCCGACCGCGCCGACCCCGGCGTCTCCGACGCCCTCGCCGGCGCCCTCGACCTGCGCGTCACCGGCCCCCTCGTGCCCGACGCGACCGACCCCGCCGGCCGCCGCGGCCTCGGCCGCATCTGCGAGCTCGACCCGCCGATGAGCCTCGCCGACTTCGCCGACCGCGCCGCCAAGCGCCTGCCCGCCACCGCGCAGGGCATCCGCGTCGCCGGCGACCCCGCGCGCACGATCCGCACCGTCGCCGTCTGCGGCGGCTCCGGCGACTCCCTCTTCGACGAGGTACGGGCCACCGGCGTCGACGCCTACGTCACCGCCGACCTGCGTCACCACCCCGCCTCCGAGGCCCAGCAGCACAGCCCCCTCGCGCTGGTCGACGCCGCGCACTGGGCCACCGAGTGGCCCTGGACCGAGCAGGCCGCGGCCCAGCTCGACGAGATTTCCGACCGGCACGGCTGGGGCCTGCGCACCCACGTCTCCCGTACGGTCACCGACCCCTGGACCGCCCACGCGGCATCGTCCGCTCACAACCACTAACAGGAGCCCCCAAATAAACGCCGCGCCCGCCGACCAGATCCGCCTCCTCGACCTCCAGGCCCTGGACGTCCGCCTCACCCAGCTCGCCCACAAGCGCAAGAGCCTCCCGGAGCACGCCGAGATCGTCACCCTCGAAGGCGACCTCTCCCAGCACCGCGACCTCCTCGTCGCCGCGCAGACCGAGGAGAGCGACTGCGCCCGCGAGCAGACCAAGGCCGAGCAGGACGTCGACCAGGTCCGTCAGCGCGCCGCCCGCGACCAGCAGCGCCTGGACTCCGGTGCCGGCATGTCCCCCAAGGACCTGGAGAACCTCCAGCACGAGGTCGCCTCCCTCGCCAAGCGCCAGGGCGACCTGGAGGACGTCGTCCTGGAGGTCATGGAGCGCCGCGAGGCCGCCCAGGAGCGCGTGAAGGAGCTGACCGGCCGCGTCGAGTCCGTCCAGGCCAAGGTCAACGACGCCCTCTCCCGCCGGGACGCCGCCACCGTCGTCATCGACGACGAGGTCGCCACCGTCACCAAGGAGCGCGAGGTCGTCGCCGCCTCCATCCCGGCCGACCTGATCAAGCTCTACGACCGGCTGCGGGAGAAGCAGGGCGGCATCGGCGCCGCGCGCCTGAACCAGCGCCGCTGCGAGGGCTGCCGCCTGGAGCTGGACATCACCGAGATCAACGAGATCCGCGCCGCCTCGCCGGACCAGGTCGTCCGCTGCGGGAACTGCAGCCGCATCCTGGTCCGCACCTCCGAGTCCGGCCTATAAGCCCCGTGGCCCCTCGCTTCATCGTCGAGGCGGACGGCGGTTCCCGGGGCAACCCGGGCCCCGCCGGCTACGGCGCGGTCGTCCTCGACGCCGCCAGCGGCGAGGTGCTGGCCGAGGCCGCCGAGTACATCGGCACGGCGACCAACAACGTCGCCGAGTACAAGGGCCTCATTGCCGGCCTCGAAGCCGCCGGGGCGATCGACCCGGACGCCGAGATCCAGGTCCGCATGGACTCCAAGCTCGTCGTCGAGCAGATGTCCGGCCGCTGGAAGATCAAGCACCCGGACATGAAGCCGCTCGCCGCCCGGGCGAGGACGCTCTTCCCCGCGGGGCAGGTCGCCTACGAGTGGATCCCGCGCGAGAAGAACAAGCACGCCGACCGCCTGGCCAACGAGGCCATGGACGCCGGCAAGGCCGGCCGCCAGTGGGAGCCCGGACGCTCCTCCGCCGGCCTCGCCGTCGCGGCCTCCGCGGGTTCGGGTGCCGGGGGCGGGTCCGCGACCGGCGTCGCGGCCGCCCTTGAGGTGCCCGCCGCCGAGCCGCTCGCCGAGCCCAAGGCCGCACCCGTCGGCTGGGCGGCCCCCGCCGACCTCGGCGCGCCCACCACGTTCGTCCTGCTGCGCCACGGCGAGACCGCCCTCACCCCGCAGAAGCGCTTCTCCGGCAGCGGCGGCACGGACCCCGAGCTGTCGGCCCCCGGCCGCCGCCAGGCCGAGGCGGCCGCGGCCGCCCTGGCCGCCCGCGGCACCATCCAGGCCGTCGTCACCTCGCCCATGCGCCGCTGCCGGGAGACCGCCGAGGCCATCGCCACCCGGCTCGGCCTCGACGTCCGCGTCGAGGACGGCCTGCGCGAGGCCGACTTCGGCAGCTGGGAGGGCCTGACCTTCGCCGAGGTCCGCGAGCGATTCCCCGAGGACCTCGACGCCTGGCTCGCCTCCTCCAAAGCCGCCCCCACCGGCGGCGGCGAGAGCTTCGCGACGGTCGCCCGCCGCGTCGCCGTGGCCCGGGACAAGCTCCTCGCCCGCTACGCCGGCCGCACGGTGCTGCTCGTGACGCACGTGACGCCCGTCAAGACGCTCGTACGCCTGGCCCTCGGCGCGCCGCCCGAGTCACTGTTCCGCATGGAGCTCTCAGCAGCCTCGCTGTCGGCCGTCGCCTACTACGCGGACGGCAACGCCTCGCTGCGGCTGCTGAACGACACGTCGCACCTGCGGTAGGTACGGAAGGGCCCCCGTTGCGGAAGCAACGGGGGCCCCTCGTCGTCGGGCCGGCGCGCCTACGGGACGGGCTCCACGTGCCCGCACGTGCCGCAGACCCACAGCGGGCCCTCGGAGTCGTACTGCTGCCACGCCGTCCGCAGGCAGCGCGAACAGCCGGTGGTGACGATCCCCATCCGGGGACTTATGACGGGCGGTTCCGGGGTCGTGTCGGCGTACTCGATGATCTGTGCCCTGACCCGGTCATCGGTCGTATTGGCCATCCGGAGCAGATGTGCGACTCGCGAGCGTGCTTCGTCAACGAAATCGTTCATGGCGGCAGCAGGTTATCGCCCCGCCGGTCACCGGCGTTCACATGTTGTCAGTGAACCGCCCGTTGGTGTCGCCCCATGGCGTCGGCCATCGCGGCCGCGGTATGCGCGTCCTGCTCCCGGACCGCCTGCGCGCGCCGCCGCTTGATCTCCGCGCACTCCGCGCACCGCCCCGTCAGCAACCGCCGCAACCCGGCGACGATCTGCTGCGCCACCTCTACGCGGAGCGGCGGAAACGTCACATATCCGGTGCCGCTGACCGGCTCGCCGGCGGTGATGTGCAGGGCCCAGCCGTGCTGACGGCACACGGCCTGCAGTTCGGTGGCTGTCTGGGCGGAGACGCGACGCAGGTCGGCGTCGGAGGGGATGGGCGCCATCGGGTTCCTCGTGCTTGGCAGGGAAATCACCCCATGTGGGTGACCAACTCGCTGTTGTCACTACAGAGTTCCGTGTGCCGCCTTACGCTCACAACGTTTTGCACGTGCCATGGGCAAGCTGTCACAGGGGGCGACGACGTGAAGCGACGCAACGGCAACGGCGGGGGCGGAGCGGCCACGACGGCGGCGGTGTTCGGGGAGGTGCTGAGGCACCACCGGGAGGTCGCGGGGCTGACGCAGGAGGAACTGGCGGGGAAGATCCCGTGCGACCGGTCGCTGGTGGCGAGGGTGGAGGCGGGGAGCCGGGTTCCGCAACGCCACTTCGTGGTGGCGTGCGATCGGCTGCTGGGGGGTGCCGAGATGTTCGTCAAGCTCTGGGAGAAGATCGACTGGTACCCGCACACGACCCATCCCGACTGGTTCAGGCGACGGGTGGAGATGGAGGCGAAGGCGACGGTTCTTCGCGCCTACGAGACGGACGTGATGCCGGGACTGGTGCAGACCGAAGAATATGCACGGGCTCTGCTTTCCCAGATCTTCACGGGCCGCGAACTGGACGAACGGGTGGCGGCCCGAATGAGCCGGCAACAAGTCTTCCTGAAGTCCGACGGTCCGCTTCTCATGCTGGTCCTGGACGAGAGCGTCATTCGCAACCTCGTCGGGAGCAGCGCTGTGATGCGTGATCAGTGTGCGCAGCTCCTGCTGGCCGGCGAGCGGCCGAACCTGCGTGTTCAAGTAGCGCCGTTCAGCCTGCCGTTGACCAAGCCGAAGAGTTCGATGTCGTTGATTACCCTCCCCGGTGAGGAGACCTGGATCTACTCGGAATCCCTGGAGGTGGGGCACTTCACCAATGATCCGGCGCTTATCACTCGGTACGCCAGGATCTATGATGTGCTCAGAGCTGACTGCCTCTCAGGCTCTGATTCTGCCGCCCTGATCAGCGATGCGATGAAAGGGTACGGGCGCGATGACAGCATGGCGCAAGAGCAGCTACAGCGGGCACGACGCGGGCGACTGCATAGAAATAGCCCCCGATATCCCCGGATTGGTCCCGGTAAGGGACAGTAAGGCCGCCCCCCAGGGCCCGGAGCTGGTTTTCCCGGCCCCGGCCTGGGCGGCCTTCGTCGCGGACGTCAAGCGTGGTGCCCTCTAGGCGTCAGCCGTCCTGGCGTTGGACGAGGTCACCGTCGACCCTGGCGCGCTTCACCGTCTGCTCGCCGGGGCCCGCCATCGTCTGCTCGATCGCGCGGCCTTCGACGTCCTCGAAGTGCTGGCGGCGCTCGGCCCCGCGCTCCGCCACCGTCAGCCACGCCTGGAGGCCGCCGCCGACGACGACCAGCACGGCGGTGCAGATCCCCCAGGCCAGCGACCACTTCTGCGTCAGCATGCCGGTCGCGACGTTCACCGCCGCCGCCATCACAACGGTTCCCGCGGCCGCCAGTGCTCGTTTACCGTGTAACCCCATCGCATACTCCCTGTGATCCACGCAACAGAGCCAGTCTCCATCACCGGGGGAGCGCATGCGCAGACATTCGCAGCAATCAGTCACGAGGGCGAAGGTGGGGCGCGACCTGGTCCAGATCCAGGTCGTGGACGGACGGCAGGTCACGGACACCGACCGTGCCGCGCGCGGGCTGCGCGAGGAGGTCCGTAAGCGGGTCAACAACGAGGTCTCGCGGCGCAGGCTGGAGCACCCGGAGCCGATCAAGGTCCGGTGGTCGCCCAGCGGGCGGCCGGTCCAGTCGTCGGCGGAGGTGCTGGGGACCGAGGGCCTGAGCCGGCAGGGCGACGTCACCCAAGTACCGGATTTCTTCCGCAGCCTGCCCCGGCGGCAGCTGGTGGTGCTGGGGGCGCCGGGGGCGGGGAAGAGCGTGCTCGCGCTGCTGCTCGCCCGGGAGCTGCTCGCGTCGTGGGAGGACGGGGAGCCGGTGCCGGTTCTGCTGTCGCTGTCGTCCTGGAGACCGGCGGTCTCGTTACGCAGGTGGATGGCCCGGCGGCTCAGGGCGCTCAGCCCGGACCTCGACAAGGTGACGGCGCAGCGGCTGGTCGACGAGGGCAAGGTGATGCCCGTACTGGACGGCTTGGACGAACTGCCCGCGGCACTGCACGCCCGCGCGGTGAAGGAGATCGAGACGGCTGTCGCCGAGGACGTACCGCTGCTGGTGACCTGTCGTGCCGCCGAGTACGAGACCACGGTGGAGGCGACCGGCGACTACCTCACCAGAGCCGCCGTCGTGGAACTCGAATCCGTGAAGCCCGAGGCGGCGATCACCTACCTCGAACACTCCAAGGTGCCGGAGGACCGCCGCTGGGACGGGGTCTTCAAGGCCCTGCGGAGGACTCCGAAGAGCCCGGTGGCGGCGGCGTTGTCGTCCCCGCTGATGCTGGACCTGGCGCGCACGGCCTACCGCGCGGGCTCGACCGACCCGGGGGAGTTGCTGAGGGGGAAGCGGTTCGGGAAGCGGCGTGACATCGAGTCCCATCTGCTGGAGAGGTATCTCCCCACGGTCTACGCCGAGTCGGCGGACACGCGGTACAAGTCCGAGCAGGCCAGACGGTACCTGGAGCTCATCGCGCGCCGGATGCGCCGCGACGGCACGTCCGACTTCGCCTGGTGGCAGATCGACTCGTTGATCACGGGGCCTCTGGTCGGTACGGCTTACGGCTGCGTGTGGGGGTGGTTCTTCTCCCTGCTGTTCGGGCCGGGCGTGGGTGTGGTGGCCGGGGTGCTGTCCGGCGGGTGCGGCTACGTCGCGTACGCCGGGGTCCGGAGCGGGCGCAAGCAGGTGTACATCGCGAAGGACGCGCTGCACGGCCCGCGGGCCACCCTGCTGCGGTACGGGCTGCTGGGAGTGCTGTCGGCCCTGGTCGTGGCCTGTGTCGTGGGGGTGGTCGTCGGCTGCTGGCTGCGTAGTGCGGTGCACGTTCCGGCGGGGACCGCGTGGGAGTACGGCCTGCTCGTCGGCGGGGGGCTCGGCTCGGCCACGCTGCTCGGGTCGGCGTGGGGCGCGTACCAGCTGTCGCGCGCGTGGTTCGGGCTGACGAAGCGGCTTCCGCCGCGGCTGATGCGGTTCCTCGACGACGCGCACGAGTTGGGGGTGCTGCGGCAGACCGGTGCCGTCTACCAGTTCCGCCACGCGCGGCTGCAGGAGCAGCTGAGCGGCGGGGGCCGGCCGCCGAAGGGTTCGGTCCTGGAGGTCGAGTGGGACGCGCGCTGGAACTGGAAGCCGCTCCTGCCCTTCGTGCCGGCGGCGTCGCAGTTCGGCTTCGCCCTGATGGGGCTGATCATCGTGGGGCTCGTCAGCTACATGGCCTCCAGTGGTGTGGGCCTCGACCACCGCTCCGGTGCGAAGCCCGACATCAGCGTGTCCGCCCAATGCAACAACGACACCACCGGCCAGACGTGCTACTCCCTCAGGACGCTGTCGTGGACGGTACCGGCCGGCTCGTCCGTCGCGACGGAGCTCGGGGCGTCGGCCCGTCGTTCCGTCTCCGTCCTCGGACTCGGCGGTGGGATGGAGGCCCGCGGCTGCGCCAAGGCGTCCGTCGAGGTCGGGGTGCGCCTCAAGGGGCGCGACGGGCGGCCGGTGGTCGTGAGGGTGGGGCAGCGCAGCCCTTCGGAGAAGGCGCGGGCGCTGCCCGGCGCCCTGCGGTTCCAGGGCGAGCTGCCGGTCTCCGTCACGCTGCGCAGGCTGGACCGGGAACCCTGCGACGTGCAGTTCGCCTGGACCGAACCGGAGCTCACGGCCGACATCTACGCGTACGCCAGAGCCCGGTTCGGCGTCGCGGGCTGACGCCTACAGCTCGGTGACCACGACGTCCAGGGCCCACGGCGTGCCGCGCTTGGCCGGGGCGTCGCCCTCGACCGCGTAGCCCAGCCCACGCAGGGCGTCGGCGAGCTCGCGGGGGGAGGCGGGCTCGTACCCGGCGGTGAGGAGGTCGCGCACGAGGCGGCCCTTGGTGGCCTTGTTGAAGTGGCTGACGACGGAGCGCTTCTCGACGCCGTTCACGGTCTTCGACTGCAGCACGCGCACGGTCGCCGTGCGCTCGGCCAGCTCGCCCTTGGGCTTCCAGGCCGTCGCGTAGGCGGCGGAGCGCAGGTCGAGGACGAGTCCGTCGCCCGCCGCCTCGGGAAGGGCCTCGGCCATGGGGGCGCGCCAGTGCGCGCCGAGCGCGCCCAGGGCCGGGAGCTTGACGCCCATCGAGCAGCGGTAGGAGGGGATGGCGTCGTCGATGCGCACCGCGCCCCACAGGCCGGAGAAGACGAGCAGCGAGCGGCCGGCGGCGCGGCGGGCGGCGGCGCCGAGGCCGGCGATGCCGAGGGCGTCGTAGAGGACGCCGGTATAGATCTCGCCGGCGGGGCGGGTCGGCGCGGTCCGCAGGGCGGCGTTCTTGGCGATCTCGCCGCGCAGGCCGGGGCTGAGGCCGAGGACGCCGGCGGCCTTCTCCTCGTCGCCGGCGCACAGCTCGGTGAGCTCGTCGAGCACGGCCCGGCGGTGGTCGGTGAGGGCGGGCAGGGAGAGCGAGCCGAGCTCCAGCGCCGGTCCGGCACCTCCGGTGGCCTTCCCCTCGGACGGCGGCAACAGCACGAGCACGGTGTGAATCTCCCCATCGGAACGTCGCGGATCCGTGCCACCCTAACGCCGTCGCGTCGTGACGCCGTCCGCCCCGGCGCCGTCCCGCCCTGACGCCGTCCGCCTCGCTCGCCGTGCCGCCCGCCGGTGCCGCCCCTAGGCTCGGGATCATGCCCCGCCGCCCGATCCGCGTGACGGACACGGAGCGCCATCCGCTTCTGTCGGCACTGCGTGAGGTACGTGAGAGGGCGCACGTGCCGGAGGGCTTCCCGGCCCGGGCGCTCCAGGAGGCCGAGCAGGCCGCGCGGCGCCCCCGCATGCCCGCGTACGACGCCACGGACGTTCCGCTGTTCACGGTCGACCCACCGGGGGCGCAGGACCTCGACCAGGCCATGTTCCTGTCCCGGCGGAGGACCGGGGGCTACCGCGTGCACTACGCGATCGCGGACGTGGCCGCCTTCGTCCGGCCGGGCGGCGCGCTGGACCAGGAGGCGCACGAGCGGGTGATGACCCTGTACTACCCGGACGTGCGGGTGCCCCTGTACCCCGAGAGCCTGGGCGAGGGCGCCGCGAGCCTGCTGCCGGACCACGACCGGCCGGCCGTGCTGTGGCAGCTGGACATGGACACGGACGGGAAGGTCGTGGCCACGGACGTGCGGCGGGCCGTGGTGCGCAGCCGGGCGCGGCTGGACTACGCGGGCGTGCAGCGGGCCGTCGACACCGGCACGGCCGAGGAGCCGCTGTCGCTGCTGCGGGAGATCGGGGCGCGGCGGCAGGAGCTGGAACGGACGCGCGGGGGGATCTCGCTCAACGTGCCGGAGCAGGAGGTGGTGCCGCGGGAGGACGGCGGCTACGGGCTGCACTACCGGGTGCCGCTGCCGGCGGAGGAGTGGAACGCGCAGATCTCCCTGATGACGGGCATGGCGGCGGCCCGGCTGATGCTGGACGCGGGGACGGGCATCCTGCGCACGCTGCCCGCCGCGCCCGCGGGGGCGGTGCAGAGGCTGCGGCGGGTGGCGAAGGCGCTGGGCGTCGGGTGGCCCGAGGGGATGCCGTACCCGGTGGTGGTGCGGGCGCTGGACCCGCACCATCCGCAGCACGCGGCGTTCCTGCAGGAGTGCACGACGCTGCTGCGCGGCGCCGGCTACGTGGTCTTCGACCGTGACCGCCCCACCACCCACCCGGTCCCCGCCGACCCCGTGCACGCGGCGCTGGCGGCCCCGTACGCCCACTGCACGGCGCCGCTGCGCCGCCTGGCCGACCGCTACACCAGTGAGCTGTGCCTGGCGGCGTCCGTGGGGCTGGACGCCCCCGAGTGGGTGCGCACGGCGCTGGACGGGCTGCCGGCCACGATGGAACGCGGTGCGCGACGGGCGGCGGAGGCGGAGCGGGAGTGCGTGGACCTGGTGGAGGCGGCGCTGCTGCGCCACCGCATCGGGGAGGTCTTCGAGGGCTACGTCGTGGACGTCGTCGAGTCCCGTCCCACGGCGGGCACGGTCCACCTCTACGACCCGGCGGTGGTCGGCCACGTCGAGGGCGACGGCGACGGCCCGCCGCTGGAGCTGGGCCGGCGCATGCGGGTCCGGGTGATCGAGGCGGACCCGGGCCGCGAAAAGGTCTGGTTCGCCCCGGCGTGAGCGGCCGGTACCATGGTCGACACGGTGGATGAGCCGGCCGGGCGGCCGCGTGGGACCTTCAGGGGTCCCCCGAGGAACGTCCGGGCTCCATACGGCAGGGTGGTGGGTAACGCCCACCCGGGGTGACCCGCGGGACAGTGCCACAGAAAACAGACCGCCGGAATCCTCGGATTCCGGTAAGGGTGAAACGGTGGTGTAAGAGACCACCAGCGCCTGGGGTGACCCAGGCGGCTAGGTAAACCCCACCCGGAGCAAGGTCAAGAGGGGCCGTTTCCGAACGGCCCTGCGCGGACGACCGAGGGCTGCCCGCCCGAGTCCGCGGGTAGACCGCACGAACCTGGCGGCAACGCCAGGTCTAGATGGATGGCCGCCTCCCCGAGGGCCGCAAGGCCCCCGGGAGACAGAACCCGGCGTACAGGCCGACTCGTCCACCGCCTGAGCGACAGGGCCCCCGATCTGCGAACGTGCAGGCCGGGGGCCTTTCGCTTGCGCGTGGGCGCCGCTGCGTCAGGCGTCCCGGCCGTCCTCGTCGATCGCCTCGGCCACCACGGGGCGGAGGTGGCGCAGGGGCGGGGGGAGCCGGGACAGGAGCCAGCGCTCCAGGTGCCTGCCGGGGTCGTCCCGGGAGGTGGTCCCCTCGGTGACCCGGCCGGCGAAGACCCGGACCACCGTGTCGCCGTCCGTGACGGTGAAGCCGCGGTAGCCCAGCCCCGGGCTCCGGGGCCGGCTCACGGGGCCCGTGGGCGGGAGAGCGGCCGTGAGCGTGCGGAACTCCTCGGCGGCCCCGGGGCCGAGATGCCAGCGCGGAGCGGGGCAACCGCTGAACAGGTCCAGTTCCACCAGCATCGGTCCCTCCTCACTCCCCTCTTCACCCCGCCCGGCCCCGGCCGGCGACGTCCGGCCCGGTCACCTGATGACGACCGAGCGTCCGGCGTAGAAGTATCCACAGAAGTCGCGGTAATTTCCGCGGTTGCAGGTTTCCGGGTTGGTGATCCGGTTACCGCTGTTGTCGTAGTCCCGGGCCTGCGTCGATCCGGGCTTGTGTCCCCAGAAATTGCCGCTCTGGATCCGGTACCAGTGGAAGTCACGGCCCGGCCAGACGACAAGCGCAGTGAGCCAGCGGGGCTTCTCGCTGTCCGGCAGGCATTGGAAGCGGCGGACGAAACCGTCGGCGAGCGTGGCCTGGGTGACGTTCGGGCAGGCCATCGTCCCGGTCTGGGCGCCGTGCGCCCGGCCGGGCTGGGCGAAGGTGTCCGTGCGTATGTTGCGCGCGTAGTTGTAGCAGTTGTTGTACGGCTGCACTTCCGGGCGGTTCCAGAAGGCGGGGTTGAACTGGCCGTATTCGATGTAACAGGTGGCGGCCGGTTCGATTTCCCGGCCGGTGGTGCGCAGCGGGTGCGCGGGAAGCGCCGGGGACCGGGTCCAGGCCGGCGGCCCGGCCGCGAAGGCGTCGAGCTCGCCGAGCACCAGCTCGCGCAGTTCGTCGTCGAGCGGGGTCTGCTCGTGCTCGGCCAGCTGCGTGTCCGCGTGCCGGGTCATGCCCTCCACGACCCGGCGGGCCAGCTCGGCCGAGCGGCCCGGGTTGCGGGCGCCCAGGGTGCCCAGGGCGAAACTGCGGGGTACGGACTCGGGCCAGGGCTCGTCGTCGCTGACGGCGGAGACCACCACTTCGCGATATCCGAGACCGTCGTATCCCGCCCCCGGAATCCCCACCGCTTCTTCCGCTGCATCGGCCACCTCCGATAACAGGTTTCTCACCGCACTCTCGTCGGTGATGATCCAGGACGGGTCGGGACGGCCGGAGAAAATGCTGACGTCGATGCGCAGCATGTCGCCACTCCTCATCTGCCGGGAGAATCGATGCCTTTGTTGGTAGCAGTGGCAGGTGAGCAGGGTCAATCAGTTGAACAGAAGTGATATTGAGCCACTCCGATTACGGGCCCGACGTACGGTCGGCAGAATTAAACGGAGTTAAGGAGTCCGGGCAATTTGAATGCCGAATTGCCGTCCGGGGCAGCTGTCGGCGGCTTTATGGCACCGCCGGGTGAATCAGTAGGCGGTGACGCTGACGACGACCAGCTTCAGCAGCCGAGGTGCGAGCAGGTACTCGAACATGCCGCCCGCGACGTAGGAGACCTGGGCGTCGGAACCGCCCTCGTGGCGTTCCCCCGAGATGTACAGGGTCTCTGCGGCACGGAGTAACTCCTCGCACCGCTCCTTGATCTGGCCCGCCAGCTCCGGACCGAGGTCCAGCTCGGTCTCCGCCCACCAGTACTCCCAGGCCCAGCCGTCGCTCACTCGCCGACCGCCCGCCGGGCCGCCGCCTTGATGCCGGCCACCTCTCGCGCGGCGCAACGCATGGTCTCCTCGTCCGTGGCCGTCCGGACCAGGCGCTCGGCTTCATGGAGACGGCGGGCGACCACTGGGTGACGTTCGATCTCTACCGTCACCGCCCAGCGCAGCAGGAAACCGTTGACAGGGCCCACGGACTGGGTTTCCGCTGCCAGCGTGAGGACCTCGTCCCGCTCGGCCTCCAGCAGGGGGAGCTTCGCCGGGGCCACGCGAGCCAGGGCTTGTCTGAGGGCGGAAATCGTTCTGTCGGGACGCTCGATGGTCGGCTCGTCGCCGTGTTCGACCGGGTGCGCGCTCATGTGGCTCCCTTGCGTCAGCGAGATCGTGACCGGCGCCTGCTGTGTGGGTACACAGTAGCCACCTGGGCCGCACCGGCGGGCCTCCTCGGTGGTCAGGACCGGACGGCCCCGGCGGCCTATTCTGGACGGGGGTCACGATGCCAGGGGAGTCGCCATGGCTACGACCAGATGGTTCTTCGAGCCCGGGCACACCGGCGCCGAATTCCGGGCCCGGCACATGATGGTCACCCACGTCCGCGGAGCCCTCAAGAACGTGCAGGGGTCGCTGGAGGCCGACCCGGACGCGCCGGAGACGGCGCGGGTCGAGGCGACGGTCGACGCCACGCAGGTGTACACCGGGCAGCCCCAGCGCGACGAGCACCTGCGGAGCGCCGACTTCTTCGACGCCGAGCACCATCCGACCTGGACGTTCACCGGGACGCAGGTCCGGCAGCTGAGCCCGACGGACTTCCTGCTCACCGGAGACCTCACCGTGCGGGGCGTGACGCGGCCCGTGACGTTCGACGTGACGTACCTGGGGCAGTGGGACACCCCCTGGTGGGAGGACGGGCGCGACCTCGGGCCCCGGCGGCGTGCCGGGTTCTGCGCCACCGCGCGCATCAACCGGCACGACTTCGGCGTCAGTTGGAACGACACCGTCGACCGGGGCGGGGTGGTCGTCGGGGACATGATCGACGTGACGGTCGACGTCGAGGCCGTGCGCGAGAGCTAGGCGTCCGCCGGAGCCGGAGCCGGAGCCGGAGCCGGAGCCGGAGCCGGAGCCGGAGCCGGAGCCGGGGCGGGGACCAGGCCGTCGGCCACCAGGCCCGCGAGGACGGCCTCGCCCAGGGCGTGCACCGCCGACTGCGGGCGGACCATGACCGTGAACTCCTTGATCAGCCCCTCCTCGTCCAGATGCAGCAGATCGATGCCGTGGATCTCCCGGCCCCCCACCGTGGCCCGGAAGAGCAGGACCGCCGACGCGGCGTCCGTGCCGTCGGCACTCGTCCGCGTCGTGCCGTCGAGGCGCCCGACGTAGCGGAAGTCCTCGAAGACCCGCAGCAGGACCCCGAACAGCCCCAGCACCGTCTCCGGGCCCTCGAACGGCTGGAACTTCACCGGGCTGTAGAGGCGGACGTCCTCGGTGAACAGCCCCTCCAGGCCGGTGACGTCGCCGCCCTCCACGGCGGCACGGAAGCGGTCCGCTGCTGACACTGCCGTCACGGCTCCTCCTCGGTACTCATCATTCTGACTATTCAAATTTATGAGTACCATGCCCCCGGGATCCGTGAACAGAGGGGAGCCACCCATGGCCCTGCGCCACGCCGTCCTGGCCGCGCTGCTCAACGAGGAGCTGAGCGGCTACCAGCTCGCCAAGGCGTTCGACACGGGAGTGGCGAACTTCTGGCACGCGCTGCCGCAGCAGCTCTACGCCGAGCTGACCAGGCTGGAGAACGACGGGCTGATCACCGGCCGGGAGGTCGTGCAGGACACCCGGCCCACCAAGCGCCTGTTCCGCGTCACCGACGCCGGAACCGCCGAGATGGAACGGTTCACGGCGGCCGCCACCAAGCCCTCCTTCATCCGCGACGACCTGCTCGTCAAGGTCCAGGCCGCCGACCACGTCGACACCGGCGAGCTGATCGCCCAGCTCACCGAACGGGCGGCCTTCGCCCGGGCCAAGGTCGAGCTGTTCGGCTCGCTGCTGCACACGATGCGCGGCGACCGCACCGAGGACGAGTACCTGCGCCACGGCGAACGGATCGGCCCCTACCTCACCTGTCTGCGCGGCCTCGCCTTCGAGCAGGAGAACCGCGACTGGTGCGAGCGCAGCGTGGCGATCCTGAACGAGAGGCGGTCGGCCCGTGCCCGGGCGTGAGTACGTGCGCTACGTCGCCCTGGGCGACAGCCAGACCGAGGGCCTGGGCGACCCGGACGACGCCGACCGTCCCCGCGGCTGGGCCGACCGGCTCGCCGCCGGCCATCTCGCCCCGCACAACCCCGGCCTCCTGTACGCCAATCTGGCCGTGCGCGGCCGCCTCGCCGGGCAGGTCCGCGACGAACAGCTCGCCGCCGCCCTCGCCCTCCGCCCCGACCTGGCCACCGTCGTCGCCGGCGTCAACGACCTGCTGCGGCCGCGCTTCGACGCCGACGAGGTCGCCGGGCACCTGGAGGCGATGTTCGCCGCGCTCACCGCGCAGGGGGCCCGCGTCGCGACCCTCACCTTCCCCGACGTCGCACGGATCACCCCGCTCGCCCGCCCCCTCGGCCCCCGCGTCAGCGCCCTCAACCACCGCATCCGCCGCGCCGCACACCGGCACGGGGTCGTCGTCGCCGAGACCACCCACCACCCCGTCGTGACCGACCCCCGCCTGTGGAGCCCGGACCGGCTGCACGCCGGCCCCCTCGGCCACGAGCGGATCGCGGCCGCCGTCGCCCACGCCCTCGGCCTGCCCGGCAGCGACGACTCCTGGACGCACCCCCTGCCGCCCCCGGCCGCACCCTCCGCACGGTGGCGCAGTGCCGCCGGGGAGGCCCGCTGGGCCGCCGCCTTCCTCGGGCCCTGGCTCGTCCGCCGCCTGCGCGGCCGCTCCTCGGGCGACGGCCGTACGGCCAAGCGCCCCGGGCTCCTGCCCGTCGCGCATCTTCCGCCGGGGCTGGCTACGGTGGACGGGAAGAACGGGAAGAGCGCGCACCCGAAGTCGCCGTAATTCCGGTACCGCACCGGAGCCACGCCGAAAGGGGTCGACGATGTCGCTTCTCATCTCGGTGGTCGCCGCGTCCATGGCCATCGTCTCGCCCACGGGGGGCATGGCCGCCCAAGGGCTCGTCGTCGACGGTCGGTTCAGTGCCGCCGACGGGGGAACGCACCGGGCGGTGACGTTCGACGGGACGGCCGTCCCGGCCGGCAGCCGTGTCGCGGTGACCGAGCGCACCTCGTACGACGGCACGCGCGTCGAGCTGCGGATCAGCGGGGTGCAGGCGAACCGGACGTTCGGGGCCCACGTGCACACCCAGGCGTGCGGCAGCACGCCCGACGCCTCCGGGCCGCACTACCAGAACGTCAAGGACCCCAAGCAGCCCTCGACCGACCCGCAGTACGCCAACGCGCAGAACGAGGTGTGGCTGGACTTCACCACCGACGCGCGCGGCGACGGCGGCGCGGTGAGCACGGTGCAGTGGAGCTTCCGCGCCGGCGAGGCCCGTTCCGTGGTCGTCCACGAGCACGCCACCGAGACCGGGCCCGGGCACGCCGGCATGGCCGGGGCCCGGCTGGCCTGCGTCAACGTGCCCTTTGAGTGACGGACGTCACGCGCGCTTCTCGAACGGGCCCGGCACCGGGAAGTAGCCCTCCAGGAACGGTGCGATGAGCGCGTTCGTCCGCTCCATGTCCTCCGCCGTCGACACCGTGTCGTTGATGCAGAAGACGTCCATGTCCCGGTGGGCCAGCAGCCGGTTGAGGCGGCGCGAGGTGTTCGGGTGCGCCAGGTCCATGTAGACGTAGCGCATCTCGGACGGTATGGCCCGGGCCTGGTGGTACGCGTAGTAGTGGTGCAGCGAGGAGGCGACCGACAGGTCCTCGGGGCTGCGGAACCGGGCGGCGGCGGTGGCCTTGTGGGCGTCCGCGTACCGCTCCTCTATCTCGGCGAGCACGCTGCGGCTCAGCGCGTGCGGCACGTGCCGCATCTTCTGCGTGAAGGTGGTGGAGAAGCCCTCCTCGACCAGCGCGCGGTTGTTCTTCGCCGCGGCCGCCACCGGCGGGTCGGCCGGGTCGTGGGCGCCCAGCGGGATCAGCGCGGGGGAGGGGAAGAACTTCGTCAGCCCGTTGGAGAGGAAGAACGTGTGCGGCGTCAGCGGGCTGCCGAGGAAGACGTCGTCGTTGAAGTACAGGAAGTGCTCGGACAGGCCCTCGATGTGGTGCAGCTGGCTCTCGATGGCGTGCGAGTTGAACGTCGGCAGGGCGTTCGGGTCGGAGAAGATCTGCTTGTGGCTGACCACGCGGATGCCGGGGTGCGAGGTGTCCAGCCACTCGGGCGTCTGGTCGTCGGTGACCAGGTAGACCGTGCGCACCCAGGGCGCGTACTGGTGCAGGGAGCGCAGGGAGTACTTCAGCTCGTCGCGGCTGAGGTAGCGGGCGTCGTTCGCCGCCTCCTCGTGGCGCGTCTCGGCGCCGCCCGCGTCCCGCTGGGCCTGCGCGCGGCGCGCGGCCCACACCGGGTCGCTGCCGTCGACCCAGGTGTAGACGACGTCGATGGGGAACGTGATGTCCTGCGGGAGGCGCAGGGTCAGCTCCGGGCGGGTGCTGACCGTACGGCGCGCCCCGTCGCGGGCGCTCGCGTCCGCGTCCACCGTGTGCCCCAGCGGGCCCGTGAAGAGCTCCACCGGCGCCTCGACCGGCTCCGCGAAGGCGGGCACCTCCTCGACCACGCCGTTGCGGCGCGGGGCCACGAGCAGCGGGCCGTGTGGGCCCTCCTCGCGCGCCCAGAACTGGATGTCGCAGCCGTGCTCCTGGCCGAGGACCAGTGTCCCGTCGCCGGTGGTGCGGAACCATGTGACGCGGGTGACGTCGCTCTTCTCCACCTGGCGCCAGGTGCCGGGCACGAAGCCGGGCAGTGGCTGGCCGGGGACGCCGTCGCGGCCCACGGGCGCCACGTAGCCGGGTATGTGCCCGCACAGGCGGGCGAGGTGGTGCAGCACCCGGCGCCGGTCGGCGGCGGCCACCGCGATCGCGGGCGTGGTGCCGGCGCTCGCGTGGCGCACGCAGAAGTGGGCGATGCCCGCGTCCTCCAGCGTGGAGCACAGCAGGGTGAGGGTGTCGGCGCGGGTGCCGTGCGGGGTGAGGGCCGGGTCGACCAGGGCTATGTGCGCCTTGCCGTCCACCAGGACGACCCGGGGGAGGGCCGCGTCCAGGTGGCCGGCGTAGCGGCGCTGGAGCCGGCGGCCGCGGATCTTCTGGCGGCGCTGCTGGAGGTCGAGCGAGTTGGCCATGTGCTGCATGAGCGCGCCGCGGGTCTCGACGGACACGCGCTGGGCGATCGCCCGGCGGGCGCTCTCCGGCAGGACCCTGCGGTACGCCTTGACCAGCCCGGACTTCTCGGGGTTGGCGCGCTGGGCGGGGGTGCGGGGAGCCGTCTGGCCCGCCGGGGGAGTACCTGCGGCGGCAGGTATGTCCGCGCCGCGGGAGGGCGGGGTCGACGGCTCGCGTGACATGATCGTTTCAACCCCTCGGTCGTCCTGTATGGGCGCCCTTCCGTACTCCCGGGTACCCCGGGAACCCTTCAGAACAGCACGTCACCAGCCCGACAGTGAACCCGGCGGCGCCGGAAAACAGAGAGTTAAGTAACTACCAGAGATTTTTACCCGGAAGCAATCTCTCGCATGCCCGCAAAGCGGGACCAATGCCAGCAGTGCCGGGGGCCGGACGGCGCCGTGCGCGCCCCTCACCCCCAAGGGTCGCATCACGCCCGGGCAGCCCTGAAACGGACGCGGCAATTCCGGGCGGCGTGTGGGGAAGCTCACCCGGGGGTGAAAGGGGCTGTCGGCCGTGCCCCCGGGGCGGTACGGTGCCTGCCACCCCGGCACGGCGGAACCACGGGCGGAACCACGGCGGACATACGCCCGGAACCGGCCGCACCCAGGCCGAAGATCGACTCATCGTCGGCCGCACGCGTGCCGGAGATCCGTTTACCCTGTTTGGGTGTACTTCCAGATCATGACTCCCGGGGCCCGGCGGAGCCCGCGCGACGATTCCGGCCCCGCGCCGGCGGCGAACGGACGCGGGGTACGCCCGTGACCGCGCCCCGTCACGCCCTGCGCGTGATCAAGAAGTCCGCACGCATCGCGCTGCGCCGCAGCCCGGTCATGAAGGTCGGTGCGACGGTGCGCCGCCGGGCCGCCTCCGGCCTCGCCACGGGACGCAGCACGCTCGTCGACTCCGTCCTCATGCCCGCCGCCCACGGCTCCGCGGCGCGCGTGCAGTACGCCGCCGTCCTCGACGGCCACACCCTCAACCTCAACGCCGCGCTGCCCTCCGGCACGCCCGCCGACCGCGGCGCCCACGTGCTCCTGGTCAGCGGCTCCACCCGCCTGCGGGCCGAGGCCCGGCTCCGGCAGGACGCCGACGGCCGCACCACCGCCGAGGCGACCGTCCTGCTCGGCGAGGAGATCGGCGGCCTGCCCCTGGGCACCGGCCGCTGGACCCTCGGCCTGGAGCTCGACGGCGACACCGCGCCCGTACGGCTGCGCCTGCTCGGCGACGGCCCGCCCGACTACGCCGGCCCCACCCGCGCCCTGGCCACCTGCCCGCGCACCGGCCGCCGGCACCGCCTCGGCCTCACCCCCGCCGGAGCGCTGCGGCTCACCGTCGCCGCACCGCTGCCCCGCGCGGAGGTCCTGCGCATCGAGCGCTCCTTCACCGGCGCCAAGCTGCTCTTCGCGCTCTACGGGCCCGCCGCCGGCACCGCCGGCGACCCGCGCCCCGCCGTCGAGCTCGTCGACCAGCAGCGCCGCCGGCTCCTGCACCACGACGCCGAGCCGCTGCCCGGCGACGACACCGCGTGGCGGGTCACCCTGCCGCTGGGCCGGCTCCTCGCCGGCACCTCCGGCCGCCAGACCCTCTCGCTCCGCCTCGTGCCCGGCCCCCGCGGCGCCAAGCCGCTCGACCTCGGCCGCCACGAGCACGACCTGAACGCCCCCCGCAAGGTCCTCACCCCGCCCGCCTTCACCGTGCGGACGGAGACCGGCGCGTTCATCCAGGTCAAACCCCAGTACACCCGCCGCGGCGCGCTCCAGCTCGTCTGCACCCCGAGCAGCCTCGGGAGCACCTGAGGCAACCGAGCACCGAGCCAACCCGTCTAGACCACCGAGGCCACCGCACCCGGACCGCCGCACACTTCGAAGGCCGCACGTGAAAATCACCTTTCTGCTGACCTCCGCCGACACCATGGGCGGCACCGAACGCGCCACCATGACGCTCGCCGAGCTGCTCGCCCGGCACCACGAGGTGGAGATCCTGAGCGTCTTCCGCACCCGCGGCGAGTCGTTCTTCGACAGCGGCACGGTGCGCGTGCGCAACCTCGTCGACAAGCGCGGCCAGCAGCGCCCCGTGCGCAGCGCCCCCGCCGGCGGCCCCGACCTCACCGCGGCGCACAAGCGCCTCGCCGCCACCCCCAGCGCCCTCGTGCGCCCCGAGTGGGAGTCCGCCTTCAACCGGCTGACCGACCTGGAGCTCACCGAGGCGCTGCGCACCATCGACGCCGACGTGCTCATCTCCACCACCCCGGCGCTCATGGCCTACATGGCCCAGCTCGCGCCCCGGCACGTCCTCACCGTCCACCTGGACCACCGCGTCTCGGAGCTGCGCGGCACCTCCGGCGAGCCGCTGCGCATGTTCACCTCGGCCATCGACGGGCTGGTCTCGCTCACCGAGCGCACCCGCGACTGGTTCGCCGAGACCCTCGGCGACTGCGCCCCGCGCCTGGCCACCATCGGCAACGCCCTGCCCGACGGCTACCGCCCGCGCTCCACCCTGGAGACCCGCACCGTCGTCCTCGGCGCCCGCCTGGCCTCCGAGAAGCAGATCGAGCACGCCATCCGCGCCTTCGCCACCGCCGCCGCCGACCGGCCGCGCTGGACCCTGCGCGTCCTCGGCGACGGCCCCCGCATGCGCGCCCTCAAGGGCATCGCCGGCCAGTTCGGCGTCGCCGACCAGGTGCAGCTCGTCGGCAGCACCCCCAACATGACCGAGGAATGGGCCAAGGCGTCCATCGCCATGCTCACCTCGCGCGTCGAGGCGTTCGGGCTCGTCCTCGTCGAGGCCCAGGCCGCCGGCGTGCCCGTCATCGCCTACGACTGCCCCAACGGCCCCGCCGAGATCCTCACCGACGGCCACGACGGCCTCCTCGTCCCCCTCGGCGACGAGGGCGAGCTCGCCGCCGCCCTCGCCCGCCTGATGGACGACGACGCCCTCCGGCACGAGATGGGCGCCGCCGCCCTCAAGACCTCCACCCGCTTCACCGACGGCGAGGTCGCCCAGAAGTGGGACGAGCTCCTGGAGGAGCTCGCCGCCCACCGCGACAGCGGCAGCCGCGACGCCGACAAGGCCGTCCGCCGCACCCTGCAGGCCGCGGCCGACGCCCAGGGCGGCATCGTCGGAGCGGCCGTGCCCAAGGGCGTCGACCGCCCCCAGGCCGGCGTCGCCGACAAGGCGCACGAGGTGCGCATCGAGGCGGCCCGCCCCGACGTCCGCCGGGCCGGCGGCCAGATCTGCCTCGTCCGCGAGGACACCACCCCCTTCGAGGTGATGCGGGACAACCTCGACCTCGCGGTCGACGTCCTGGAGTCCCTCGACATCCCCTACGTCCTCACCGACACCCCGCAGCTGCGCCACACCCTCACCGTCGACGGCGCCCAGCGCGACGCCTTCCTCAAGGACTTCGCCGAGCGCTACCGCGACGAGCCGGTCTACGCGGGCCTGCTCAACGAGCGCGGCGCCGTCCTGCGCACCGTCCTCGCCGCGGTCCTCACCCCCGCCTCGCTGCCGGCCGGCTGCACCGCCGTGCGCGTCTTCCGGCCCGTCCTCACCGGCCGCGGCCAGCTGCGCGTCAGCGGCGTCTACGGCTGCGACGTCGCCTTCTGGCGCGACACCGAGGACGACGAGAGCACCGTCACCATCCCCGGCGGCACCCGCTACGGCGCCACCCTGCCGCGCACCGAGCTGGCCCGCACCGCCCGCAAGAGCGTCGGTGGTGAGCGCGAGTACAGCACCGTCGAGGCGTACACCAAGACCTTCGTCGACCAGGTCGACTTCCCCATCGACGTCGTCTACACGTGGGTCGACGGCACCGACCCGGAGTGGCTCGCCCGCAAGGAGCGCACGCAGGCCGAGCACGGCATCCTGGCCGCCGCCTCCGCCGGCAGCTCCGCCCGCTTCCGCAGCCGCGACGAACTGCGCTACTCCCTGCGCTCCCTGGACCTGCACGCCCCCTGGGTGCGCAACATCTACCTCGTCACCGACGACCAGGTGCCCGAGTGGCTCGACACCGACCACCCGCGGGTCCGCGTGGTCAGCCACCGCGAGATCTTCGGCGACACCGGCCGCCTGCCCTCGTACAACTCGCACGCCATCGAGAGCCGGCTGCACCGCATCGAGGGCCTGGCCGAGCACGTCCTGTACTTCAACGACGACGTCTTCCTCGGCCGTCCGATGCAGCCCGAGTCGTTCTTCCTCGGCAGCGGCCTGGCCAAGTGCTTCGTCTCGCCCACCGCCGTGCCGGCCGGCGACCCGTCGCTCGACAGCGACCTCGTCTTCGCCGCCGCCAAGAACAACCGCGCCCTGATCGAGCGGGAGTTCGGCAAGACGGTCGCCAACACCTTCCTGCACGCGCCGCACCCGCTGCGCCGCAGCACGCTGGAGGAGATCGAGGAGCGCTTCGCCGAGGAGGTCGCCCTCACGGCCGGCGCGCAGTTCCGCGCCCGCACGGACCTCGCGATCACCTCGTCGCTGCACCACTGGTACGGCATGTTCACCGGCCGCAGCGTCCCCAGCGGCATCAGCTCGGCCTTCGTCAACGTCGGCCTGCGCGAGCACCACGTCCGGCTGCACCGCCTGCTGGCGGCCCGCTCCCACGACGTGTTCTGCATCAACGACTACCACGACGGCGACGTGCCGGAGGACGAGCAGGCCGACGCCCTGGCCGTCTTCCTGGCAAGCTACTTCCCCGTCGCCTCGCAGTACGAGAAGGGTTCGGTCCGCAACAGCCGCCTCGCCCACGGGGCACGGTGACGGGGGTGGCGGGCCCCAGCAGAAGGAGCGTGCTCGCGGCCATGCTCGCGCTCGGCGTCGCCGGCTGCACCGCCTCCGGCGGTGAGAAGCCCAAGCCCTCCGCCCCGGCCGCCGCGCCGCGGGCGGAGGTCTCCGCCCGCAAGGACGGCACTGCCGGCGCCGTCACCCTGCAGGTCGTCGCCCACCCCGACGACGACCTGTACTTCATGAACCCCGACGTCCACCAGTCGATCGACGCCAACCACCGTGTGGTCAGCGTCTACCTGACCAGTGGCGAGGCCGACGGCCGCAACAACGTGCCCGGGCAGAAGGTGAAGCCCCAGCCGGACTTCGGCGGCTACGCCGGCTCCCGCCAGCAGGGACTGCGCCAGGCGTATTCCCTGATGGCGACCGGCAAGCCGCTGGCCGAGTGGAAGCGCACCACCCTCGACCTGCCCGGCGGCTGGAAGGCCGAGACCGACAGCCTCGTCGACCACCCCGGCGTCACCCTCGTCTTCCTCGGCGTGGCCCAGCACACCGCGGACCAGCCCGGCTCCGACGTACGCCTGCAGAAGCTGTGGGCGGACCCGCAGGCCGTCGGCCGCACCCGCGTGGCCACCGGCTCGACCGTGCGCGAGTCCAGCCCCGTCACCGGCGCCGGCGTCGTCGACGCACTGGCCAACGTGCTGGAGCGGTTCAAGCCGACGCTGGTGCGCACCATGGACCCGGACCCGGACGCGCAGATCCACGACGCCACCAACCGCAAGCACCACGACCAGCCCGGCTTCTCCGACCACCCGGACCACACGGCCGCCGCGCAGTTCACCTACGCGGCGCTCGACCGCTACAAGGGCCCGGGCGGCGGCAAGCACTTCACCGTCACCGCCTACCGCGGCTACTACAACGAGCGCTGGCCGTTCAACCTCACCCCGGCCGCGGTGCGCGACAAGGGCAACGTGCTCAACGCCTACGGCGGCTCCCCGGAGTTCGGCTGCGGCTTCGCCGCGGGCTGCGGCGACTACGACGTCGGCCGCGACCGCAGCTACGGCACGGGCTGGCTGCAGAGCACCGTCCACCGCTACCCCGGCACCACGACGTGGCTGCAGCAGGGCCCCGACGGCCGCCTCACCGCGTTCGGCGTGCTCGACCGGCAGGCCGCGATGTGGACCGAGACCGCCCCCGGCAGCGGCCGCTTCGACGGCCCGAAGCTGCTCGGCGGCGGCCCCCTCATGCCGCACCTGGCGGTCTCCCGGACCAAGGACGGCCGCTGGCAACTGTTCGGCGAGCGCATCGCCGGGCTCGGTCACGCACCGGAGAGCAACCGCCGCGAGATCGTGACCGTGGAGCAGGAACGTTCCGGTGGGGGATTCGGCACCTGGACCTCCCTCGGCACGCCCGACGCCGACCCGGCACGCGACCGCCTCACGGGCGCGCCCGTGGTGGCGCGCAACGCCGACGGCAGCGCCCAGGTGTTCGCACGCAACGCGGCCAAGGGCGTGAGCACCAGACGGCAGGCGCCCGACGGCAGCTGGAGCGAGTGGAAGGTGCTCGCCGACGCGGCGCCCGGCGGTCTGGGCCCCGAGTCCGACGAGCCGGACCACGCGCCGCGGCGCGACGCCTCCGGCAACTCCGGCTCCGGCGGCCTCGGCGGCCTCGCCGAGGGCCCCCGCAGCGGCCCCGGCGCGAAGGCCGGCTCGGGCGGCGGCCCGGACGAGGTGCAGGAGGGCCTCAGCGCGGTCACCGACAAGGACGGCCGCATCCACGTGGTCGGCTCCGGCCACGGCACCATCCTGCACTGGGCCCAGGAGAGGCCCAACGGCGAGCTCACCCCGTCCTACGACGGCCGCCTGCCCACCCCGGCCGACCCGCCCACGCTCCTCGCCCAGCCCGACGGTTCGCTGCTGCTGACCTACCGCGAGCCGAAGACGTCCAAGCCCCTGGCCTTCCGCCTGCCCGACGCCGTCGGCAACCAGTGGCAGCCGGTCCACCTCGGCCTCGCGGGCCGCGGCTACGGCGCGATGGCCCTGGCCGGCGACCCGGCGGACCCGTCACGCGCGGTCCTGGTGACCCGCAACAGCTCGGGCACCCTGAGCGCCAGCGCCATCGGCGCGGGCGCCAAGCAGCGCTGGTCGACCTTCGGCACCCACATGGTGGGTCCGCCGTCGGTCGCGGTGGACGCCAAGAAGCGACTGGTCGCGGCTTCGCTCACGCCGGAGGGGACGCTGCAGTCGGGGCGGCTGGAGTTGAAGTAGCGGGTGTGTACAAAGGGGTTGGCCCCCACCACGGGAGTGGTGGGGGCCAACCCCTTCTTCATGACGCCGGTCAGGACCCGGCGGGCCAGACCGCCCGGCCGTCGGCGAGGCTGCCCTTGCCGTCACCGGCGTACCAGCGCAGGTCGCCGCGGCCCCAGCGGGCGAGAAGGTCGCCCTTGCCGTCGCCGTTGAAGTCGCCGCCCAAAACGAGCTGCATGGTGTCCCAGCTGGCGTCGCGCCACAGGTCACGGGCGTTGTCGAACGAGCCCTTGCCGTTGCCGGCGTACAGGTGGAGCTGGCCGTTGGCCGCGACCGCGGCGACGTCGTCGCGCCCGTCACCGTTGAAGTCCCCGGTGGCGATGCGCTTCTTGGTCCACGTCTTGTCGCGCCACATCTCCTTGCGTGAACCGCCGCTGAGCGTACCGTCGGGGGCGGGGGAGTAGGCCATGAGTGTGCCGTCGTCCCACTGGGCGATCAGACCGTCGCGGTTCCAGCCGTCACCCCTGTAACGGGTCACGAGCGGGATCTTGCCCCAGGACTTGTCACCCCAGGCGGCCTTGCCGTCGGCGAGCTTGCCGTTGTCCTGCCCGGCGTAGAGGTGCATGCCGCCGTCGTAGCCGATGGCGAGGACGTCGGCTTTGCCGTCGCCGTTGAAGTCACCACCGATGATCTGCTTCTTGCCGTCCCAGGTCTTGTCGCGCCACAGATCGCGCCCGTACTCGAACGTCCCGTCCGGCCCGGCGTAGAACGCGTGCAGCGAGCCGTCCTTGAGCACGGCGGCGATGTCGGTGCGGCCGTCGTTGTTGAAGTCGGCGGTGGTGATGACGTTGGTGAGCTGGTCGGTCCTGCCGGTGAGGCGGAGTTGTGCGATCCAGTGGGCGATGTCGTCGACGCGGGTGCTCGTGGCGTCCTTGCGGGTCTCGCTCTCGTCGGTGCCGAAGCAGCCGCCCTGCCAGGAGCCGGTGTTGATGGCGGCGAGCTCGACGGCGCCGTCCTTCTCGCGGAAGGCGGGACCGCCGGTGTCGCCCTTGCACAAGGCGGCGTCCGCGGACTTGCCGGTGAGCTCCAGCGTGGCGCCGGAGACGGCGCCGATACCGAAGTCGGCGGTGTGCAGCAGGTCGGGGGCCCACTCGTCCTTGGTGCGGCCGTAGCCCGTGACGCGCAGGTCCTCGCCCTTGCGGGGCTCGTAACCCGAGATGTTCACGGGAGCGACGCCGGTGACGGGCTTGGCGAGCTTGACCATGACCAGGTCGCGGTCGCCGCGCGGGACGAGCTCGACGGCGTCGGCCGTGGTGCCGGTCTCGCGGGTGAGGTCGGT
>NZ_JAIXMK010000008.1:0-54330 GCF_020328095.1 Streptomyces sichuanensis | reverse complement strand
GCGAAGAGGCATCTTCATGCGTCTACGTCGCCGCAGCGCCCAGGGGCGCAATACACCTCCGCGAGAGCGACGCCCCGAACGCCGTTCTCACCACGACGCCGGACAGACTCCGCCCCCTCATATCCGCCCTCAAGGCTGGCAGCCTCGACCGAGCCCTGGTGCACTGACGCCATGAGCTCACCCAAGTGGCAGAAGTCCTCGTACAGCGAAGCGGCTTCCTCTTGCCTCTACCTAGCCGCAGGCACGACCGGCGCAATCCACCTCCGCGAAAGCGACACCCCCGACACCGTCCTCACCACCACCCCCGGCAGACTCCGCCCCCTCATATCCGCCCTCAAGGCTGGCAGCCTCGACCGAGCCCTGGTGCACTGAGGTTGCGAGTCATCCGCTCCAGCACACGCACAGCCGTCCGGTACTCCTCCGGCGAGATACCGTCCGTGCACAGCGCGCGGAACGCGTCCACGCGCTCGGCGACCTCGGTCAGGCGCCGACGCCCGCCAGGGGTGAGGGCCAGTCGGCCGGGCGCAGGGCGGGTCGCCCAGCCGTCGGCCAGGACCGTCTCGATGGCTACGGCCAGCACGGAACGGTCCGCATTGGCGGCGAGAGCCGACAAAACACCCGCATCAGTGGCCTCCCCGGCATCCTGGACGACGTTCAGGACCTGCCACGCGAGCCGCGTGAGGCCGAACTCCCCCAGCATGGCGTCCATGTACCGCGTAAGGGCCTTGTCGGTGCGGTTGAGCCAGTAACCGATGGGCTTCATCGAAGGGTGCTCCCTCAGGACAGGAGGGCGGGCCAGTCCTGGGCGGCGGCCCAGTCGGCGAAGGTGTGCCAGCCGACCTCGGGGTAGTCGCGGCGCAGACCGGCGACATCCACGTCGAGGCCGGCCGCGGCGAAGTAGTCGAACATGGCGGCCAGGTCCTCCGACCGGCTCCGGACGTAGTCCAGCGGCACCTCGCGGTGGGCGACCGGGCGACCGAGGGCAGCCGCCAGGGCATCGGCGATGCCGGCCGGGGTGAGCTCGTCCGAGGCGATGTCGATGCGACGGCCGGCGAACTCGTCGCGGCGCTGCAGAACGAGGGCCGCGAAGGCGCCGATGTCGGCGGCAGGGATCAGGGTGAGCGGCTGATCCGTCGGCATGGGCCAGGCGAAGGTGCCGTCGCGCAGCCCGTCGAGGGTCCAGCCGCCGGCGTAGTTGTCCATGAAGGCCGCGGGGGCGATCACCGTCCAGGGCACGCCGGCCGCACGCAGGTGCTGCTCGATGGCGTGCTTGCTCTCGTAGTGCGGGACGCCGGTGCCGCGGTCGGCGTGGGCGGCGGAGGTGAAGACCACGTGGCCGAGACGGGCGGCCGCCGCGGCGTCGACGAGGGCCTTGCCCTGGCGGGTCTCGGTGGCGATGCCGGTGCCGAAGGGGGTGGTGACCGCGAAGAGGGAGTCCGCTCCGGCGAGGGCGGCGTCGAGGGAGGCCGGGTCGTCGAAGTCGGCGTGACGGACGTCGGCGCCGAGGGCGCGCAGGGCGTCGGCGGCGGGCGAGTCGGTCCGGCGGGTGAGCGCGCGGACGCGGTGGCCGGCGGTCAGCAGGGCGCGGGCGGTGGCCCCGCCCTGGGCTCCGGTGGCTCCGGTGACGGCGACGGTGAGCATGGAAGTGTCCCCCCTGGACTAGAGTTGCTGCGTGACGCATTAGCTGCGCCACGCAGAAGATTAGGGGACATTGCTGCGTCGCGCAGCGAATTTGGAGTGTGATCCAGGTGACAGAGCCGCGCCGGGCCCGGCTGTACGAGGAGTTGTCGAAGGAGTCCCGCCGCTACCTGGCGGCGTACGTGCTGTTCAACCAGGCCGTCGCCGATCACCTGGGGCTCCACCCGACGGATGTGCAGTGCCTGAGCCTGCTGACGGCGGAGCCCGGCCCGTTCACCGTCCGGCAGATCGCCGACATGACGGGGCTGACGACGGGCTCGGCCACCCGGCTGGTGGACCGGCTGGAGCGCGGGGGCTACGTCATGCGCGCCCCCGACCAGGAGGACCGCCGCCGGGTGCTGGTCAGCCCGGTGCCGGAGCGCATCGCCCGGGTCACCGCGGTGTGGGACGACCTCGGCGAGGCGTGGCAGGGGCTGCTCGACGAGCACACCGACGACGAACTGGAGGTGATCACCCGCCACATGCGGCGGGCGCACGACCTCAGCCACGCGCAGATGGAGCGTCTGCGGTCGCGGCCGAAGCCGGAGTGAGCCGCCCGACGGGCGACGGGGCGACGGGCCCGTCAGGCCCGGAACGTGCGGCGGTAGGCACCCGGGGAGACCCCGATCGCGGCGTGCAGCCGCTGCCGCAGCGTGGCGTCCGTGCCGAAGCCGACGCGTTCGGCGATGCGGGAGACGGGCAGGTCGCTGCTCTCCAGCAGGTGGCGGGCCAGGTCGACGCGCTGCTGGGTCAGCCACTGGCCCGGGCTGAGGCCCACCTCGGCGCGGAAGTGCCGGGTGAACGTGCGGCGGCTCATGCCCGCGTGCCGGGCGAGGTCGGTCAGCTGGAGCGGTTCGTGCAGGCGGTCCAGGGCCCAGGCGCGGGTCGCGGACGTTCCGGCGTCGAAGCTCTGCGGCACGGGCCGCTCCACGTACTGGGCCTGGCCCCCTTCCCGCTGCGGGGGGACGACGCAGCGCCGGGCCACCTGGTTGGCGACGGCGCTGCCGTGGTCCCGGCGGATCAGGTGCAGGATCAGGTCGATGCCGGCCGCGGCGCCCGCCGAGGTGAGGATGCGGCCGGCGTCCACGAACAGCACGTCGGGCGCGAGCTCGACCTCCGGGTAGAGCCGCTGGAAGCGGGCGGCCTCGTACCAGTGCGTGGCCGCGCCCTTGCCGTCCAGGAGCCCCGCCGCCGCCATCACGAACGTGGCGATGCAGATGCCCACGATGCGGGCGTCCGGCCGGATGAGGGCGAGCGCCTCGGCGGTGCGGCGCGGCAGGGCGTCGCGGTCGACGATCTGGCCGAAGTTCTCGGAGGCGGGGATGACGACGGTGTCGGCCGTGGCGAGCACCGACGCGTCGTGCTCGACGGCGATGGAGTAGTCGGCGTCCGTCCTGACCGGCCGGCCGTCCAGGGAGCAGGTGATCACTTCGTAGAGCGGCTGCAGGTCGGGGTCGGTGGCGACGCCGAACAGCCGCGCGGCGAGGCTCAGCTCGAACGGGATGACGCCGTCCAGCGCCAGGACCACTACACGATGCATGGCCCAATGCTTGCACATCGTGGCCCCCGGGCCACTGTTTTCCCAGGTCGTGGTCGACGGAGCATGGGCGCATGCACAAGATGAAGGCAATCAGCCAGAACACGTACGGCGGTCCCGAGGTCCTGCAGGCGGTCGAGATCGACCGCCCGCAGCCCGGGCCCTCGCAGGTGCTCGTCCGCGTCCGCGCGGCGGGCATGAACCCGACCGACTGGAAGCACCGCCGGTTTCCGGGCTTCCTCGACCGGTTTCCCCTGGTGCTCGGCTGGGACGTCTCCGGCGTCGTCGAGGCCGTGGGCATGGGTGTGACGATCCACAAGCCGGGCGACGAGGTCTTCGGCATGGTGCCGTACCCCTACGGGGCCGGCACGTTCGCCGAGTACGTGGTCGTCCCGGCGCGGGCCCTGGTCCGCAAGCCGGAGGGCGTCGACCACGTGCAGGCGGGCGCGGTCCCGCTGGCCGCGCTGACGGCGTGGCAGGCCCTGGTGGACACGGCGGACCTCCGGCCGGGCCAGCGGGTGCTGATCCACGCGGCCGCGGGCGGCGTGGGCCACCTCGCCGTGCAGATCGCCAAGGAGCGGGGCGCGTACGTGATCGGTACGGCCAGCGCCCCCAAGCACGCGCTGCTGCGGGAGCTCGGCGTCGACGAGGCGGTCGACTACCGGAACCAGGACTTCACGGAGATCGAGCCGGTCGATGTGGTCCTGGACACGATCGGCGGCGACACGGCCGCCCGTTCCCTCGACGTCCTGAAGCCCGGCGGGCAGCTGATCACCATCGCCATCACGTCGATGCCCGCGGACCTCCCCGCACGTGGCGCCGAGCGCGGCATCGAGGTGACGCCCGTTCTCGTCGAGGCCGACCAGGGAGGCATGCGCGCCATCGCGGACCTGATGGCCGCGGGGAAGCTCAAGCCCGTCATCGAGGCCACGTTCCCGCTGGAGCAGGCCGCCGAGGGCCACGCGCTGGGCGACACGAACCGGGTCGCCGGGAAGGTCGTCCTGACCCTCCCCTAGGCCGGGGAGATCTTCCACATCTGGTTGTTCCCGCCCCAGCAGGTCCAGTTGTGGACGTTGGCGCCGTTCACATTGCCACGGCGGGTGTCCACGTCCAGGCACTTGCTGTTGTGCCGTGACACCACGTAGTAGTAGCCATCGCCGATGTAGTCCAGTTTCCACTGCTGGTTCGCACCTCCCCAGCAGTGGTACTGGTGCACGTTGCCCCCGAAGTCGCCGTCGGCCTTGCGGGTATCGACGTCCAGGCACTTACCGCTGTGCTGAGCGGTGAGGTAGTAGTAGCCGTCACCGGTCGGTGTGAGCTTCCAGCGCTGGTTGGCGACGCCCACACAGTCCCACTGATGGATGTTCGCCTCGTCCAGATTGCTGCCACCCGCTACATCGAGGCACCGGCCGCTGTAGCGGGAGGTGAAGACGCTGTACGTATCGAGCGACCGCCCCTCGGCGGCGGGTCTCGCACCGGAGGTCGCAGCGCTGGCCACTCCCATGGTCCCCAGCGTTGCGGTCAGTGTTGCAACGGCGACGACGCCCCACCTGCGTTCGCGCATGAGCCTCACCCTTCTCGACAGACCATTCAGCGTCACAGTGGCCTGGGGAAGCGTCGCCCGGCAGCGCCGAAACCAGTCGAAGTGCAGCGCGGGGAAAATCCGTCCCGAGGGGCAGGTGTGTGCACGCACCTGCCCCTCGGCGTCGGGTACGGCTCAGAGGACCGGCGCCAGGGAAACGGGCAGGCTCACGAGCTGGCCACCCAGTGCGCCCACCGCGACAAGGGAGTTGGCGTGCCCCGTGACGAGATCGCCCAAGAGGCTCACGTCGGCGTCCGCCTGCGCCGGGGTCGCCAGTACGGCACTCCCCAACGCCAGCATGAGGGTGGCGGCGGCAATCGTTGCGATGCGGCGGACAGGCTTCATTCGCGGACTCCTCGTCTGCAGGGGCACGATCCGCGAGCGCCCTACCCCCGGAGGGCCGGGGCCCACGCCCCGCGTGCGCGCATGCGCTGCACCGCGCGCCGTGGCGCCGGAGGCCGGCCCGGGCCCGTACGAGGGGGCACAGCACCCCAGAATTGACCTTCGTTTTCCGGTGGGAATTGCACCCTTCACCGGGTCTTCCCGGTTCCTAGAGTGGTGATCACCACGAGGGCAGACGCCCCGTCCGGAACAAGGAGAGCCCTCATGACCAGCAAGAACAGCGACTTCGCCCCCGTCCTCACCCGCGCTGCGGAAGCCGAGGTCACGCGCGACCCCAGCAGCGTCATCACGCTGCTGGCCGACTCCGACACCACGGGCGGTCTGCTGACCAGCTACCGCTCCACGTTCGCCGAGGGAGCGCCCGGCGCGCCGGCCCACTTCCACACCCGGGCCGCCGAGATGTTCTACGTCATCGACGGCTCACTGCAGGTGCTGCTGGACCAGGAGATCAAGGTGCTGAACGCCGGCGACTTCCTCCTCGTACCGCCGCGCACCCACCACGCCTTCGCCGCCGCGCCGGGCTGCGAGGCCGACGTCCTGATCACCTTCACGCCCGGCATGGCGCGCTTCGACTACATGCGCCTGCTGAACCGGGTCATGCGCGGCGAGGCGAGCCCGCAGGAGATCAGGGACTCCTCCGAGCGCTTCGACAATCACTACGTCGACAGCCCGGTGTGGAACGCCGCCCTCAACGCGTGAGCGGGCGACGGCCCCACGCGCTGCCGCTACCGGCAATAGGCGTGCGCGGTGGCGACGATGGGCGTCGCCTGCTTGGGCGTGAGGTCGAGTTCCCGCATCGTCTTCTTGGCCTGGTCACCGAGGGCCTGACCGCGGGCGGCGCAGAACGCGTCGCCGTGCTCGACGAGGACGTCGTCGCTGATGCGGTCCAGGTCCGGGTAGTTCTTCCGCAGGGTCCGGAGGTAGACCTCGCGCATCGGCCCCGTCAGCCGGCGCGCCTCGGCCGGGCTGTCCGACGGACTTCCGGAGGGAGCGGCGGCGGGCGTCGAGGCAGCCGCCGAAGCGGACGCCGACGCGGAAGCCGACGCCGCCGGGGCACTGGAGCGGCTGTCACCGGATGCGTCGCACGCCGAGGCCCCGAGAGCGGCGGCCGTCAGGCAGAGGGCGAGCAGGGGCAGGCGCTTGTACATGAATCTCCAGATCCACAGATATACACAGATACACAGGGAAAGCAGAGAACATTCTCCCCTATGTCCGGTAGAGCGGATCCGTGAGCCCGGCCCGTACGTCGTGGGCCAGTGCCGGGTGCGGCAATCCGCGCGTCCTGCGGACGAGTTCGTCAACGGAGACGTCGATCTGAGGCATCCCCCAGGCGATGAGCTTGGCCACCGACGTGCCGTACGCGATGCCGCGGACTCCGCCCCACAGCAGGGCGCCCGCGCACATCGCGCAGGGCTCGGCGGTGGTGACCACGACGTGCCCGGACAGGGCGAGGCCGTCCGCTGCGGCCAGGCGCACGAGGTTCGTCTCCGCGTGAGCCGTGGGGTCACCGCTCTCGGTGGTGTTCCCGGCCCCGGGCCCCACCGCACCGGTGGCCGCGTCGACGAGCACCGCGCCGAAGGGCCACTTCACCGACGACCGGGCGTACTCGACGGCCGCGGGCATCGCCCGCCGGACCGCCGCCCGCAGCTGCGGCGGCCAGTCCCCGGTCCAGCCGGTGCCGGCGCTCGCGGCGGGCGCGAGCGGCAGCGGAGCGGCGGCAGCCCCGGCCGCGGCCGTCGTGAGGGTCAGGAACGTTCGCCGCGACGGGGTGAGGGAGGTCACGGCGTCACCCTAGGCCGTACCGGGGCCGTCCGGGCAGAGCGCCGCTACGGGTGCGTCGTCAGCGACTTGAACAGGTACACGTCGGCGTGTCCGCCCGGCACGCCCGGCACGCGGCCGACCTCCGTGTAGCCGTGCCGCTGGTAGAAGCCCGGGGCCTGGAAGGTGTACGAGGAGACCATCACCCGGTCGCAGCCGCGGCGCACGGCCTCCGCTTCGGCGGCCCGCAGCAGCTTCGCGCCCCAGCCGTCGGCGCGGCTGGACTCGCGCACCCAGAGCAGGTCGATGCCGCACAGGCCGCCCCAGGTCCAGGCGGTGAGGCCGCCGATCAGCTCGCCGTCCTCGTCGGTGACCTTCACGGACAGCTCGCCGTGCGGGGCGTGGCCGGTGGCGGCTTCGTTGAAGTCGTCGAGTTCGTTCTCCAGGCGCGCGGTGAGGCCGGCGTCGCCGTCACCGACGGCCAGGACCGGCTTGTGCACAGTCGTCATGGTCCGCAGTAAGGCACACGGCACGCGACGGACGCCACCCCAATTCCTGCGTCCGGGATTCCTGCGTCCGGGCCGGGGTGCGTTCCGCGCTCCCCGCGCCTACATCCCCACGCGACCGTCGATCCGTTCGCGCAGCAGGTCGGCGTGGCCGTTGTGGCGGGCGTACTCCTCGACCAGCACCAGCACCTCGCGCAGGGAGAGCTGCCCGTGCCAGGGGTCCCGGCACGTGACGTCGAGGGTGGGCGCCTCGGCGACGAACCGTTCGCTGAAGGCGACTTCGTCCCGCCACGCCCGCCACGCCTCGGCGACGACCTGGGGGTCGGGCACCGCGCCGTCGAAGTCGCCGTCGGGGTCGTTGTCGGAGCGGAAGAGCGGCGGCACGTCCTGCAGGGACAGCCGCCGCCGGAACCAGATCCGCTCCACCTCGGCCATGTGCCGCACCAGCCCCAGCAGCGACATCGTCGACGGCTCGACGGCCCGCCGTGCGAGCTCGTCGGCGCCGAGGCCGGCGCACTTCAACTCCAGCGTGAGGCGCTGGCACCGCAGGAACTCGACGAGCGTGGCCCGCTCCCCCGCCGGGGAGGTCCCGCCCTCCCGCGGATCGTCCTCGGCCTCGACGAACCTCTGCGCGCGCTGCCTGGGGCTGCCCATGCGGTCCATCGTGACCGACACATCACCCGCCCGGCCAGACCTCGTCGGCCCGAACGATGGGGGGGACGGCACCGGCCGGATCACGCCACCGCCGCCGCCAGACCCGCTGCGCTGGCCATCACCGCCGCCTGCACGCGGTTGTTGACGCCCAGCTTGGCGTAGGACGCCTTCACGTGGTCCTTCACCGTGTTGGTGCTGAGCATCAGCATGCGGCTGATCTCGGTGTTCGACATGCCCGCCGCCAGCAGTGCGAGGACCTCCTGTTCGCGGCCCGTCAGGCGTGGGGCCACCGGGCGGGTGGCCCGGGAGGGTGCGGGGGCGGGGGGTGCCGCCGGGGTCGTCCAGGGGCTGTCGTCGTGCATCGCGGCCGCCGCCGTGCGGGAGAGGATGAAGCCTCCCGAGGCCAGCAGGCAGACGGCGTGGACGAGTTCGGACGTCGTGATGTCCTTGACGAGGTACGCGGCCGCCCCCGCGCCCAGCACGGCGTTGATCTGGTGGCGTTCGGCGCCGGCGGTCAGGGTCGCGACGGCCGGCGGGTGGTCGAGGGAGCGGATGGCCTTGAGGACGGCCGGCCCGTCGGGGCCGTCGGCGGCGAAGAGTTGGAGGTCCAGGAGGACGACGTCCGGCCGGTGGCGTTCCACCGCCTCGACCGCGCCCAGGCCGTCGCAGACCACGGGGACCTCCATACCGGGTTCACCCTGAAGGATCTCCCGAAGCCCCGAACGCACCAAAGCCTCATCACTGATGACAATTACCCGTATCACAGGCTCCCCCGAGCGTGCCTTTGATTGGCCGAAGTCAATCGAACTTTACCATCACTTTGCATGACTCCTCGGCCAAGGAGCCTGCGAATGCCAGGTCTTGCGCCCTGTGCGCCCTACCGCTAGGCGGCCGCGAGCGCCGGCGCGGGCGGTGCGCCCGCCCCGGTGAGGCCCGCCTGCCAGGCGATCGCCGCCGCGCGCACGCGGTTGTCCGCGCCCAGCTTGGTGAGGACTCCGCCCACGTGGTTCTTCACCGTCTCCGCGCTGATCACCAGCCGGTCGGCGATCTCCCGGTTGGACATCCCGTCCGCCAGCAGCACCAGAACTTCCCGCTCCCGTGGTGTGAGAGAGGCAAGTCGCGGGCATGCGGACTCGCACGGCACCTGAACCCCTTCCGCCACCCCGGTCACAGAGGAGGACGAGGAAGACGGGGAGGACCCGGTCCGTACGACGCCTGCCGCCACGACACCCGACGCCTGCGCGAGAGCCGATGCCCCCGCAAGACCCGATGCCTGCGCAAGGCCCGTTGCCTGCGCTATGCCTGACGCCGCCGTGCACGCCTCCGGTTCCACTCCGGCGCACGCCAATGCGCGCACCGCGTGCAGCAGTTCCTGCGGGTCGCTCCCGCGGCCCAGGCAACCGGCCGCCCCCGCCGCCAGTGCGCGCGCTCTGTGGTCGGCAGAGACGGGCACGGGCGTGAGGAGGAGCACCTTGGGCGCGGGCGTCAGTTCCCGCAGGCGTTCGATCAGGGCCAGGCCGTCGGTCTCCCCCGACGGTCCGGCACTCAGGAGAACCACGGCGGGGCGTACCGCCGCCATGCGGGCGAGCGCCTGGCCGCTCCCGCCCTCCGCCACGACGCTCAGCGTCTCGTCCGTCTCCAGCACGGCCCGCAGGCAGGCACGGAAGAGCACCTCGTCATCGATTATCGCGGTCCTTATCACGCTGCGATCCCCCTCGCTTGTGATCACGCACATCTCCCACGTCGGCGTGGTGGGAGCGAGAGTAGCGGACGCTCATCCTCCTCTACCTCCCCCCGGAGGGTGGGGCTCCGCCTAACCGACCCCCCGATCGAGGGGGAACAAACCCCCAGGTCAGGGGGTAGTGGCAGAGCTTGCCCGGACAGCAGGATGGAGTCATCGCCCCACCCGAACGGATTTCAACCGATGACCGCCTACTCAGTCCTTATGCCCTTTCTGCCCCGTCGGCCGGAGCAGGTCCTGCCGTACGCGGCGATGGTGCACTGGACCCACGCCGAGCGGCTGTGGCAGGGTCAGGCGCTCATGGTCGAGCCGCACCAGGGCTTCGCCTACGCGGCCGGCGCCGGCTTCCGGGTGCCGGTCGGACTGGGCGTCACGCTCATGCCGCTGCGGCACCCGTACGAGGCGGCCCTCCAGGCCCGCTCGGTGGCCCTGACCACCGGACACCCGGTGGTCGCGGGCTTCGGCCCGGGGGCACGGCCCTTCCAGCAGAGCCTGCTGGGCGCGCCGTACCGCAGCCCGCTGACGCTGGCCCGCGAGTACCTCACGGCGGTGCGCGGACTGCTCGACGGGAAGACGGTCGAGTCCCAAGGGGAGTACTTCTCCGGCCACATGGCCCTGCCGCCGTTCCCGGCGCCCAAGGTCGAGGTGGGACTCGGGGTGCTGCGGCCGGGCATGGCCCGGCTCGCCGGTGAGGTGGCCGACCGGGCCATCACCTGGCTGACGCCGGCCTCCTACCTGCGCGACACCGTCGTCCCGGCGATGACGGAGGGCGCCGGGGCGGCGGGCCGCACGCGGCCCAGGCTGACGGCCATGGTGCCGCTGGCCCTCGCCCGCCCCGGCCGCAACGCCGCCGAACTGGCCCTGGCCAGCAACGGGGCGCACATGAAGGGCCCGCACTACATCGACATGCTCCGCAGGTCGGGCATCGACGTCACCGGGACGGACGAGAAGGCCAACGCCGAGGCGCTCGTCGCCGGCGGGGCGTTCCTCTACGGGGACCGGGACGAGCTGGCCGTCCAGCTCAAGGCGTACGAGGAGGCCGGCGTGGACGAGATCGTCCTGAACGTCACCGGCGTCTGCAACGCCCAGGGCCCGCAGGCCGCGATGGACGAACTCAAGACTCTGCTGGCCGCGTTGGCCTGAACCACCCGCTCCTGCACGGCACCACCGGCACCGAGCACGTACGTCGACCCGGCGCATCCCGCGAGCAGTGCGACTTCCGCACGCTCCGCGAGGCGATGTGCTGCACCACGAAGGGGGAATCAATGTCCGAGATCAAAGAACGCCTGATGTCCTGGGCCACGGGCCGGACCGTCCCGGGGACGGCCACCGCCGCCGCGACGGACGGCAGTTGCCGCACCGTCGTCCTGGAGAGCGCCGAGCACCTGGAGCAGCTCCTCGCCTCGGACGTCGTCGGTCCGGGCACCACGGTCCTCGCCCCCGAAGGGGCCACGGCGGACGACGGCACCGCCGGCGCGGTCGTCGCGTACGGCGGCTCGGCCGCCGAGTCCGGCGCCGAGTTCTCCCTCGGCACCGACTTCTACCTGCAGGTGCAGAGCTACGGCATCAGCGGCTACATGTCGGTGATCGGCCCCACCCTGGTCCGCATCGCCGACACCGCGGACTTCGAGGCGTACGTGGCGGACGCCGAACTGGCCCGCCAGGACGGCACGTTCCCCGAATTCCTCACCTCCCCCGTCATCCAGCTCGCCGACCTGCCGGCCCTCGGCACCGGGCACGCCGGCTCCGGTCCTGCGCTGCGGCTGTACGTCGCGGCGACGGGCGCCGTCTCCACCTCCCCCGGCGGCCTCCCCCTGGGCACGGCGGGCGACGGCCTGGCCGCACTCACCGCACGGTGGCAGCAGCTCAACGACGACGCCGGACACCCCTGCGCGGTCAGCCTCGGCACGGCCGTACCGGAGGAGATCCGCACCGCCGCGCTGGCACAGCGCCCGTGGCTCGGCCGCTACCTCGCCGCGCTCGACGCCCTGCGGAACCTGGCCGGCCGCCAGGTGACCGGCGTGCGCGTCTCCGGCTTCGGCGGCCGGTCCGTACCGGCGCTCGCCGACGTCACCGACCCTGCGGACGCCACCGGCACCGACGTGCCGCTGCTGCTGTGGACGGACGAGGCGGCCTACGTCTACGCGCCGGAAACAGACCGGATGCTCGGTCTGCGACGGGAGGCCGTCGCGCTCGTCGAGCCGCTGCTGGTCGCCGGTTCCGTCGAGGCCGCGGCCGCGTACGCGGACCGGGAGGCGCTGGAGCAGGTGGAGCGGGCGTTCGCCGACGCGGGCGTGCCCCTCACGGCCCGCACCCCCGCACTCGCCACGGCCGGACGGTGACCCGGCCATGACCACGATCACCACGACCATTCCCGGGCGCGCCGGCGAACTGCTGGCGGCACTCGGTGACCGCGCGGTCCTGCACGACATGTACGACCCGTACGGCTCGCAGGTCTACCACGGGCTGTCCCAGCACGGCGATCACGAGATCCGCGAGCTGCTGGGCATCATCCGGCAGCTGCCCGGGCCGGTCCTGGACCTGGCGGCCGGCTCCGGCCGGCTGACCATGCCCTTCCTGGCCATGGGCCGCGAGGTGACGGCGCTGGAGCTGTCGCCGAGCATGCTGGAGCTGCTCGGGGCCCGCCTGGACACCGCACCGGCGGCGCTGCGCGAGCGGTGCACGGTGGTCCCGGGCGACATGAGCGACTTCTCCCTCGGCCGGCGCTTCGGCGCGGTCGTCCTGGGCACCACCACCGTCTCGCTGCTGGACGAGGCCGGCCGGCCCGGCCTGTACCGCTCGGTGCGCGAGCACCTGGTGGAGGGCGGCCGGTTCCTGCTGTCGACCGTGGAGATGGACGCGGCACGGTCCGGCGAGAACGAGGCCGAGATGATCGTCCCCGCGGGCGAGTCCACCCTCCGCATGTTCGAGTACTGGGCGCCCGGCGACGCCGCGCGCACCGTCACGGTCTTCCCCGGCGAGCTCGACGAGGCCGGCGAGGGCGAGGTGCACGTGTGCACCACCACCATCGGAGTCCTGCCCGCCGACCGGCTGGAGGCCGAACTCGCGGAGGCCGGCTTCGCCGTGCGCGCCCGGCATCCGCTGCCCATGGCGGGCGTGCGCCACCCGAGCGTGCTGCTGGAAGCGGAGGTCATCGCATGACGGACGACGGCATGACGAACGACATCATGACGGAGCCCCCCGCGTCCCCGCGGACGATGCATCCGCTGTGGCCCTCCCTCCTCGCCCCGGAGCTGCAGGGCAGCGACGAGCTGTGCGCGGTGTCGGCGGAAGGCGTCCGCGTCCGCTTCACCGACGGCCGGGAACTGCTCGACGGCTCCAGCGGCCTGTGGAACACCAACATCGGCTACGGCAATGCGGCCATCGCCGACGCGGCCGCCCGCGCCCTGCGCGACGCCTCGTACCTGAGCGTCTTCCGCTACGAGAACGTCCACGCCCGTGAGGCCGCGACCGCCCTGCTCGACGTGTGCGGCGCCGACCACTACGGACGGGTGCTGTTCTCGACGTCCGGCGGCGCGGCCAACGACCTGGCGATGAAGGTCGCCCGGCACTACCACGCCCTGCGCGGCGAGGAGCGGCGCAAGGTCGTCGTCGGCCTGCGCGGCAGCTACCACGGCCTGACCTACGGCAGCTTCGGGCTGACCGGCGAGAACCTGGGCCAGCAGCTGTACGGTGTGGACCAGCGGCTGATCCGTCACGTGACGCCCAACGAGCCCGGCGACATCGCCGAGCTGATGAAGCGTCAGGGCTCGCAGGTCGCGGCCGTCGTGGTCGAGCCCGTGCTCGGCAGCGGCGCGGTGCCGCTGACGGAGGAGTACGTCGCCGAGCTGCTGCGGCTGCGCGAGGAGTACGGCTTCCTGCTGGTGGCCGACGAGGTGGCGACCGGCTTCGGCCGGACGGGTTCCTTCTTCGCCTCCCAGGAGTGGGCCGGGCAGCCGGACCTGCTGATCGCGTCCAAGGGGCTGACCAACGGCACCAGCGCGGCGGCCGTCGTGGTCGCCGCCCGCTCGGTGGCGGCCGCCTTCGAGGACGGCGGGGCGGTCCTGACGCACGGCGAGACGCAGGCGGGCACGCCCGTCACCTGTGCGACGATCCTCGCCACCATCTCCGAGATGCGGCGCCTGGACGCGGTGGCGAAGGGCAAGCGGCTGGCCGCGCACCTGGACACCCTGCTGTCCGGGCTGGTCGCCTCGCACCCGCTGGTGGCGGACACGACGGGCCTCGGCCTCTTCCGCTCGCTGCGGCTCCTCGGCGCCGACGGCTCACCGCTGCCGCAGGCAGAGGTGCCGGCGCTGGTCGCGGCGATCCGGCGGGCGGGTGCGATCGTGCACCCGGGCGTCAACGGCGTCCAGCTCTTCCCGGCCCTGACCTACACCGAGGCGGAGCTGGCGGAACTGCTGGAGTGCATCCTGGCGGGGCTGGCCGCGCACGTCGCGGGCACCGGGACGCGGGCCGGAGCGCGCTAGTGAGCGACGACACCGGCGGGGCCACCTCGCTGCTGTACGGCTGTGCGACGTTCGGCCGCTGGCTCGCGGGGCGGGAGGAGCGCAGGATCACCCTGCTCGTCGACTCCGCCCTCGTGGACACGGACGTCGTCGCGACGGTCCGCACGCTGGTGGCGTCGCCGGGCCGGCACACCGAGCTCGTCCCGCTGAGCGGGCCGGGCGACGTGGACAGCGTCCTCGCCCTGGCCGGCCGGCTGGACGGCAGCGAACTGGTCGTCGGCATCGGCGGCGGCTCGCTGCTGGACCAGGCGAAGCTGGCGACGGTGGCCCGGGACGACCGCGACGTGCGCACCCGCCTCTCGCTGCCGCAGCGCAGCGGGCTGGTCGTCCTGCCGGAGTTCACCGGCCGGGGGCTGCCGCTGGCGGCGGTCCCCACCACGGTGGGCACCGGCACGGAGGTCAGCGGGGTGGCCTGCCTCGCGCACCCCGGCGGCAAGCGGCTGGTACTGGGCATGTCCCTGCAGCCCGAGGTCGCGGTGCTGGACGCGGCGGCGACCGCCACCCTGCCCGGCGAGCTGCTGGCCGAAGGGGTGCTGGAGGCGCTGTTCCGGGTGACGAGCCCGTACATCGGCGACCACCGGGCCACGCCGACGGAGGACGCGCTGGTCGAGACCGTCGCCGAACGCCTGGTGACGCTGGGGCACGCCCTGGCGGCCGCCAGGGCGGCGGCGCCGCCGCAGGCCCCCGTGGCCGATGCCGCGCTGCGGCTGGAGATCGCCAAGGTCAGCGGCCTGAGCCACAACGCGTGGCTGCACCACGGCCGCGACCCGTACGCGGTCAAGGGCTGGCTCCTCGCCAACGAGCTGTCGTGGGCGCTGGGCGTACGCAAGATGACGGCCGTGGCCGCCCTCCTGCCGCCCCTGTGGCGGGCCATCTCGGACGACGAGGACCGGCTCGGATCGGCGGCACGGCTGGAGCGGTTGTGGTCCCGGCTGCGGACGGCCGGACCCGAACCGCTGCCGGCCGAACCGGCGGCGGGCGTCCGGGCCCTGATCGACGCCTGGCGCGTGGACGGCCGTCTGACGGCCGACGCCGCCGCGCTGGACGCCGTCGCCCGGCGGACGGTGCGGGCCTGGGGCGCCGGACTGCCGATGCTCGGCGGGCTCACCGCCGGCGACGTGCGCCGGCTGCTGGCGGCCGCCGTGCACGCCGGCCCCGCCGCCGGCGCATAAGACTTCCGTGCCCCGACGGGGCGCGGATGAATACGGGACCCGACGGGTCCCGACGGAAAAGGGAAAGGGGAAGAACTATGCAGAACGAGCGCGTCGCCACGGCGACCGAGACTGCGGTCAACCTGGAGCTGGGTCTCCAGGAGCTGGAGGCCATGGAGGCCCCGGGCTTCTGGTCCACCGCCGGTGGCGTCGCCACGGGCATCGGCGTGGTGTCGATCGTCGGCTACGCCGCGGTTTCCCTCGCCACCTGATTCCCCCCGGCCGGCCGGCCGTCATGCGGTGAATGCCGCTGCGGGCCGGCCGGCCCGAATACCCCGAACGTCAGGAAAGGAGGTGTGACATGCAGGAGAACTTCCCCATGGAGGCCGCCGGTTTCGAGCCGGTTCTGGAACTCGGTCTTCAGGAGCTGGAGGCCATGGAGGCCCCGGGCTGGTGGACCGTCGGTGCCGTGGCCAGTGCGGTCGGCAGTGCCGCTCTGAGCATCGCGTCCGTCATCACCTGACGCATTCGGGTGGATCAACCCACGGAAAACACAAGGGGGGTGTGACATGCAGGAAATTTCCCTTCAGGAGACGGCCGCCTTCGAGCCGGCTCTGGAGCTGGGCCTCCAGGAGCTGGAGGCCATGGAGGCGCCGGGCTGGTGGACGGTCGGCGCGGCCGCGGTGACGAGTGCCGCCGTCGGCATCTCGATCAGCATCGCCACCTGAGGCGCCTGATCCATCGGTTGTTTTCCGTTTTCGACTGAAACATAGAAAAGGAGCGTGACATGCAGGAGAACAAGTTCGAGCAGGAGCTGGAGCTCGGTCTGCAGGAGCTGGAGGCCATGGAGGCCCCTGACTTCTGGTCCGGTTTCAAGCAGGGCGCGACGATCAGCCTCGGCTCCCTCGTGCTCTACAGCACGGTCGCCTCGATCGCCACCTGAGCCGTCACCACGCGGTTCGTCACCCGGTCCTCCCAAGGACCTGTGTGTGATTAATGTTTGACACCGGGGTTCCGCGGCAACGATGTGCCGTTGCCGCGGAACCCCGCAAGCACTGAACGCGAGAAGCAGAAGGATTCGATATGAGCGACAACCAGCAGAACCGGCAAATGAACGTAAAACTCTGTATCGCGTCCATGATTCTCGTGTTGGTGCTTCTGGTCGGGAATGCCGTGTTCACCGGCCTCGCCCAGTGGATTTTCCTCGCCGTGATGGCCGTCGCCATCATCGGCTGCGTCGGCCGTGTCGTCGCGAATATCCAGGCGGACCGCCGATGACCGGCGACGCCGTCGTCGAACTCCGCGGCCTGACCAAGCGGTTCGGCACCATGACCGCGGTGGAGGACGTCTCCTTCGAGGTGCGCTCCGGCCGCATCGTGGGCCTGCTCGGCCGCAACGGCGCGGGCAAGACGACCTCGCTGCGCATGCTGCTCGGCCTGATGCTCCCCACCTCGGGCACGGCCACCGTCTTCGGCCACCGCTACCAGGACCTGCCGCGCGCCGCCCACCGGGTCGGCGTCAGCATGGACGGCATCAACCCGCTGCCGGGCACCACCGCCCGCCGCGAACTGCGCATCTGGGCCCGCTCGCTGGGGCTGCCGGCCGCGCGCGCGGACGAGGTGCTGGGCCAGGTCGGGCTGGACGACCGGGCCGACCGGAAGGTCAAGGGCTATTCGACGGGCATGAAGCAGCGCCTGGCCCTGGCCACCGCCCTGCTGTCCGACCCCGAGCTGCTGGTGCTCGACGAGCCCGCCAACGGCCTCGACCCCGACGGCATCCGCTGGCTGCGCACGATGCTGCGCTCGCTGGCCGACGAGGGCCGCACCGTGCTGGTCTCCAGTCACCTGCTGGCCGAGATCGAGCAGACCGTGGACGACGTGGTCGTCGTGCAGCGCACCCTGCGCTACGCGGGGCCGCTGAGCGACCTCACCTCCGATGGCACCGAAAGCCTGGAGGATCGTTTCTTCTCGCTGGTCGGCTCCCCCTCGGGCGCCACCGGCACGACGGCCAAGGAGCGCGTCGATGCGTGACCTGCTTCCCGCCGAGTGGATGAAGGCGTGGGCCGGCCGGACCTGGCTGATCTGCGCGGCATCCGGCTCCTTCATGTCGCTGCTGGCGTCCCTCGGCTACGCCAGCGACACCGACAAGAAGATCACCGAGCAGCACATGGACCTCGCCACCATCACCAATGACTCGGTGCGTGCGTGGATGATGACCTTCCTGTTCGCCTCGCTCTTCGGTGCGATCTTCGTCGTCCGCGAGTACACCGCGGGCACCATCGGCCGCTCGGTCCTGCTGAGCGGCACCCGTAGCCGCCTGTTCGCCGCCAAGGCGCTGGTGGGCACGGCGATGGGCGCGCTGTCCGGACTGCTCGCCGTCGCGCTGGCGTTCGCCGCCACCTACGGCGCACTCGCCTCGAACGGCCACAGCCCGGAGATCACCCGGGAGACCTGGCTGATCGCCGCGGGCATCTTCGCCTGCAACGTGCTCGCCGGCCCCTGGGGCGTCCTGTTCGGCTGGATCATCCGGCACCAGGTCGGCGCCGTGACGACGCTGCTCGCCCTCACGCTGATCGTCGACCCGGCCCTGCAGCGGCTGGTCCCCGACGTCGGCAAGTTCCTGATGACGATCGCCATGAGCTCGGTGTACCGGGACGGCAAGCCCGAACTCCTCTCGGAGCCCATCGCGTTCCTGGTCATCGCCGGCTGGCTGGCCGCCGCCTGGTTCGGCGCCCGCAAGCTGTTCCTCACCCGCGACATCACCTAAGGCGGGACCGTAGCCATGTCCTCCAGAACCGCAACCGCGACCCGTGAGCCGTCCCCCGCCGCGCTGGCCCGGCCACGCATCGCCGATGACGTGACCGTCCACGCACCGGACCGGGACGGCGCCCCCTGGGTCATCCAGCGCGGTCGCCACCAGTACTTCCGGGTGCAGGCCGACCTGGCGCGGCTGGCCCGCGCCGTGGACGGCACGCGCGACCACTCGGGCCTCGCCGAGGTCCTGGGGCCGCCGTGGACGCCCGAGGTCGTGAGCGTCGCGGTGCGCAAACTGGCGGACTCCCGGCTGCTGGACGACGGCGCGGAGGCGGGACGCAAGCGGAAGAACCGGGGTACCTGGATCCGCTTCGTCCCGCCCCTGACCGTGCAGTTCACGCTCCTCAAGCCGGAGCGCGTGCTGCGCCGCCTGACGCCCCTGCTCAACGCCCTGGCCACCCGGGCCGCCGCCGTGGTGGCGGCGGTGGCCGTCCTGGGCGGCCTGCTCGCCCTCGCCGCCCAGGGCGCCGAGCTGCGCACCGCGCTCGGCCAGCCCCTGCCGGTCCCGGTCTACCTCGCGGTGGCCCTCGGGATGCTCGCCACCACCTGTGTGCACGAGATGGGGCACGGCGCGGTCCTCACCTACTACGGTGGCCGCCCGAGCCGCATGGGCGTGATGCTCTTCTACCTCTCCCCGGCCTTCTTCTGCGACGTCTCCGACGGCTGGCGGCTGTCGGAGAAGGCGCACCGCGTGCGCGTCGCCCTCGCCGGCATCGCCACCCAGACGGTGATCGCGGGCACCACGGGCATCACCACGCTGTTCGTGGACGACGCCTCGGTCCGCGCCGGCATGCTCGTCTTCACCGTGTCCACGTACGTGACCGGTCTGCTGAACCTGCTGCCCTTCATCAAGCTCGACGGCTACATCGCGCTGATGAGCCACCTGGACCTGCCGCACCTGCGGGACCGTGCCATGACCGACGGCCGCCGCTTCATCGCCAAGGTCCTCTTCGGCGGCCGCTACGAGCGCGAACTGCCCCAGCTGCCCTGGTCGGTCGCCTACGGCCTGGCCTGCATGGCCTTCCCGTTCTACATCGTCACCAGCGCCATGAGCCTGTGGTCCGACACCGCCCAGCGCCTCGGCCCGGTCGGCGCCTCGCTCGTGCTGTGCGGCATGGCCTACTTCCTCTACCACCTCGGCCGCGGCTTCACGCGGCTCCTGGGCGAGGCGCGCAGGGCGGGCGCCCGCACCTGGCGCACCGTCGTCGCCACGGCGCTGACCGTCGCGGGCATCGGCGCGCTCCTGCTGTGCGTCAAGCTTCCCTACGCCGTCTCCGGCGGCTACGTCCGCGACGCCCGGGGCGACGTCCGGCTGGTCCTGCCGCCCTCGGCCGACCGCTCCGTGATCGTCAAGGGCACGACCGTGCAGCTGTTCCGCTCGGGCGTGACCACCAAGGAGCGCACGGGCACGGCCGTCGTGACCGACGCCCGCGGCAAGGACACCACCGCACCGCTGTCGGCCTTCCTGCCCGTACGGACCGACGGCCTGCCGCAGATCGTCGTCGGCTACCGGCTCCACGTGACCCAGGCCCCCGCCGACCGGACCGGCACGGCCGAGGTGAACGCCGGGAAGCTGCCGCTGTGGGACTGGCTCTACAGCAAGTACGTGGCGCCGGCCTGGCGCTGGTGACGCCGGCCCGCACCACCGGCCCCACGGGGCCACCGCACTTCTAGGGGGAAACCACCATGATGCTCCAGTACCTGAACTACTGCCGGCCGGGCGACGTCTTCTACGACAAGCCCGTCGTGGACGAGGACTCCGCGACCGCCTACGGCGCCGGCCTCGGCCTGCCCGGACAGTGGCGGCGCGAGACCAACGCCGACTGGGCCATGGTGATTCCCCCCGGCACCGACCTCCCCCGGCAGGGCTGGAAGATCCACGTCTCCGCCACCCCGGCCAACGCCGAGCAGGTCCTCAAGACCGTCTGGGACCACTGCGTGCCGCGCGGGGTGACCTTCAAGTACATCCGCAACGGCCAGGTGCTGTTCCGTCGCAACAGCAAGTACGGCGACCGCAGCGCCAGCGGCAAGTTCATCACCGTCTACCCCCTCGACGAGGAGCACCTGGCCGCCCTGCTCGGCGAGCTGGGCGAACTCCTCGACGGCAGCGACGGCCCGTACATCCTCAGCGACCTGCGCTGGCGCGCCGGCTGCCCGCTCTACGTGCGCTACGGCGCCTTCGTCGAGCAGACCGTCCGCAACGCGGCCGGCGAGATCGTGTACTGCGTCACCGACCCCGACGGCAACCTGGTGCCCGACCACCGCGGCCCCGGCTTCCGCCCGCCGGCCTGGGCGCCCCTGCCCGCGTGCCTGGCCGACTCGCTCGCCGCCCGCAGCGCGGGCACGCTGCGCGACTTCCCCTTCCGCGCCACCAAGGCACTGCACTTCTCCAACGGCGGCGGCGTCTACGAGGCCACCGACATCCGTGACGGCGCCACCGTGCTGCTCAAGGAGGCCCGCCCGCTGGCCGGCCTGGACGACACCGGCGCCGACGCGGTGGCCCGCCTGGAGAGCGAGCACTGGGCACTGCAGCAGCTGGCGGGCCTGGCCCGTACGCCCCGGCTCATCGACTACCGCATCGGCAGCGAGCACTACTTCCTGGCGCGCGAGTACATCGCGGGAACGCCGCTCTTCAAGGCGATGGAGCAGCGCAACCCGCTGCTCAACCGCGACCTGCCCGCCGAGGAGGCCGCGCCGTACGCGCGGTGGGCCCTGCACGTCCTCGACGAGATCGAGACAGGCGTGCGGGAGATGCACGAGCGGGGCGTCGTCTTCGGCGACCTGCACCCGAGCAACGTGCTGGTCCGCGAGGACGGCGGCGACGGTGCTCCCCGCATCGCCTTCATCGACTACGAGGCCAGCAGCGAGACCAGCGCCGAAGCCGGCCAGCCCATCGGCGCACCCGGCTTCCGGGCGCCCGCCGGCTACACGGGCACGGCGGTCGACCGCTACGCCCTGGGCTGCCTGCGGCTGGCGCTGTTCGTGCCGCTGACCATCATGTTCCCGTGGTCCCCGCGCAAGGTCGACCAGCTCATCGACGTCGCCGTCCGCCACTTCCCCCTCCCCGCCGACTTCGCCGACCGCGTCCGCGCCGACCTCGGCACCGGCGCCCACCCCGACGCACCCGCCGCCCCGGCGGAGCGGCCGGAGCCGTCCTGGGAGCCGTCCGGCCTGCCCGCCCTGCGCCGGGCGATCGCCGACGGCATCACGGCCTGCGCCACCCCCGGCCGCGAGGACCGCCTGCACCCCGGTGACATCCAGCAGTTCCTCGCCCCCGACGGCGGCGTGACCTTCGCGTACGGCGCGGCGGGTGTGCTGTGGGCGCTGGCCGCGGCGGGCACCCCGGCCCCTGCCGAGCACACCGACTGGCTGCTGCGCGCCGCCGGCCGCCTCACCGCGCCGCGGCCGGGCTTCCACGACGGCCTCGCCGGCATCGCGTACGCCCTGGACCACCTGGGCCGGACGGACGAGGCGCTGGGCCTGCTCGGCCGGGTGACGGGCGCGGCGCTCGACGCGGCCGACACCACGTTCCACAGCGGCCTGCCGGGCATCGGCCTGACGTGGCTGCACTTCGCCGGCCGCACGGGCGACGGGGCGCTGCTGGACGCGGCCGCGGGCATCGCCGACCGCCTCGTCGACGGCGCCGGCAACGGGGCCGCGGGCCGGCCCCGGCCCGGTCTGCTGCACGGTCACGCGGGCACCGCCCTGTTCCTGCTGCGGCTGTACGAGCGGACGCAGGACGCCAAGCTGCTGCACCACGCGGTGGAGGCGCTGCGACAGGACCTCGCGGACATCGGCCACCCGGGGCAGGCGCCCGGCGACGCGCCCTGGCGCTCGCCGCTGCTGGGCGCGGGCAGCGCGGGCCTGGGCATGGTCCTGCACGACGCGCTCGCCCACCACGACGAGCCCGGGTTCGCCGCGGCCCGCGACGCCATCCGGGACGTGACGAAGCCGCACTTCGTGCAGCACGCCGGCCTCTTCCACGGCCGGGCCGGCATGACCCTCGCCCTCGCGCACATGCGGGACGGCGACCCGGAGGCCGGGGCCGCGCTGCAGCGGCACGTCGCCGCCTTCGCCTGGCACTCCCACCTCATCGACGGCCGTCCCGCGTTCCTCGGCGACCAGCTGCTGCGGCTGTCCGCCGACCTCGCCACCGGCGCCGCCGGCGTCCTGCTCGCCACCCACGCCGTGCACGCGGACGCCGCCGTGGCCCTGCCCTTCTTCCGTCCGAGCCAGGAGCGCTGACGTGACCGGTTCCCGCCCCCTGGTGTCGGTGATCTGCCCCACCTACAACCGCTCCGAGGCCATCGTGCGCACGCTCGACTCGGTGCGGAACCAGTCGGTGACCGACTGGGAGCTGCTGGTCCTGTCGGACGGCAGCACCGACGACACCGAGGACTGGGTGCGTGCCGCCGCCCACGAGGACCGGCGCATCCGTCTCGTCCGCACCGCGCGGCACGGGCACCCCAGCGGCCCCCGCAATGAGGGCCTGGCCCTGGCCCGTGGCGCGTACATCGCCTACATCGACCACGACGACGTGTGGCGCGAGAACCACCTCGCCGTAGTGCTCTCCCTCTTCGAGGAGGGCGGCGAGCTCGTCGCCACCGGCTTCGAGTGCCGCAACCGGAACGACGAGGTGACCTCCGTCTCCGACGCGTTCGGGCTGTGCTGGCACCCCGAACTGCAGCTGCTCGGCCCCGTCTTCGAGCCCTCGCGCGTGGCGCACCGCGCCGGGCTGGCCGAACGGGTCGGCGGCTGGCGGGCCGGTTACGGCCTGGAGGACTGGGACCTGTGGCTGCGCCTGGCCGACGCGGGCTCGGTGTTCACCACCGCGCAGGACCGCACCACCGAGCTCTTCGACGACCCCGGGACGCGCCGCTTCGCCACCCCGCTGCGCCACCGGCTGCCCGTGGCGTCCTTCCACGACCCCCGGCACGCCCAGACGGTGCTGCGGGAACTGCAGGGCGGCCGGCACGAGGCCGCCTTCCGGGACGCGGCCGCCGCGGACACCCGCGCCTGGTTCGCACGGCTGCGCACCACCGCGGAGTTCACCACGCCCCGCGGCTGGGACCCGGACGCCGACCTGGACGCGGTGATCGCCAAGGCCGCGGCCGACGCCCCGTCGCCCTGGCCCGACCTGGTCCTCGTCCCCGAGAAGGGCCGCTTCGTCGTGGCCCAGCGCCTGTGGTGCTCCACCGCCGAGCACGCCGCCCGCGTCGTCGAGCTGACCCATCGCACCCAGCGCGAACAGTTCGCCCTGGTGGAGGAGATCGTGCGGGAGACGGCCGGCTCCGTGGCCGTCTCCGCGGGAAGCGGTGCGCGGTGAAGGCCCTCGTCCTGGCCGGCGGCACCGGCAGCCGGCTGCGGCCCCTCACCCACACGGCCGCCAAGCAGCTCGTGCCGGTCGCCAACAAGCCGGTGCTGTTCTACGGCATCGAGTCGATCGTCGAGGCCGGCATCACCGACATCGGCGTGGTCGTCGGCGACACCGCCGCGGAGATCCGCGCCGCGCTCGGCGACGGCTCGCGCTTCGGCGCCCGCGTCACCTACCTGCCGCAGGAACGGCCGCTGGGGCTGGCGCACGCCGTCTCGGTGGCCCGCGACTGGCTGGGCGAGGACGACTTCGTGATGTACCTCGGCGACAACTTCATCGTCGGCGGGATCACCGGCTTCGTCGAGAACTTCCGTGCGCAGCGCCCGGACGCCGGGCTGCTGCTCACCAAGGTCGACGACCCGCGCGCGTTCGGGGTCGCCGAGCTCGGCCCGGACGGCGCCGTGGTGCGGCTGGAGGAGAAGCCGAGCGCGCCGCGCAGCGACCTGGCCCTGGTCGGCGTGTACTTCTTCACCAGCGCCGTGCACGCCGCCGTGGCCGCCCTGACGCCCTCGGCGCGCGGCGAGCTGGAGATCACCGACGCCATCCAGGGGCTGATCGACGCGGGCCGCACCATCCGCGCCACGACGATCACCGGGTACTGGAAGGACACCGGCAACGCCCACGACATGCTGGAGGTCAACCGCTCGGTGCTGGAGGGTCTGGAGCGGTGCGTCGAGGGCGAGGTCGACGACACCAGCAAGATCATCGGCCGGGTCCGCATCGAGCGCGGCGCGCGGATCGAACGGTCCCGCATCGTGGGCCCCGCGGTCATCGGTGCCGGCACGGTCGTCCGCGACTCCCGCATCGGCCCCTCCACCTCCATCGCCGAGGACTGCACGATCACCGGCAGCGAGGTGGAGTCGTCCATCATTCTCCGGGGCGCCGGCATCGACCGGGCGGGCCGCATCGAGGACTCCCTCATCGGCCGGTCCGTGCAGGTGACGGGCGTCGCCGAGGCACCGCGGGGACACCGCCTGGTGCTCGGCGACCACAGCCGCATCCACATCGCCGCATGAGCCCGCCCACGGCCGGCACGAGACGCGAAAGACCCCGGAAGACCTCGATGAGACTGCTCGTTACCGGTGGTGCCGGATTCATCGGCTCCCACTTCGTCCACGGCCTGCTGGCGGACCCCGCCGGCCCCTCGGCCGTCACCGTCCTGGACGCCCTCACCTACGCCGGCAACCGCGCCAACCTGCCCACCGCGCAGCAGGCGCCGCGCCTGGACTTCGTGCACGGCGACATCCGCGACGCCGCGCTCGTCGGCGACCTGATGGCCCGGCACGACGCGGTGGTGCACTTCGCCGCCGAGTCGCACGTCGACCGGTCCATAGCCGACGGCACGGAGTTCACCTCCACCAACGTCCTGGGCACCCAGACGCTGCTGGAGGCCGCGGTGCGCACGGGCGTCGGCACCTTCGTGCAGGTGTCCACGGACGAGGTGTACGGCTCGATCGCCACCGGCTCCTGGACCGAGGAGCAGCCGCTCGCCCCCAACTCCCCCTACGCCGCGTCCAAGGCCGCGGCCGACCTCATGGCCCTCGCCTACCACCGCACGCACGGCCTGGACGTCCGCATCACCCGCTGCTCCAACAACTACGGCCCCCGCCAGTTCCCGGAGAAGCTGATCCCCCTCTTCACCGGCCGCCTGCTGGACGGGCGGACCGTCCCGCTCTACGGCGACGGCGGCAACGTGCGCGACTGGCTGCACGTCGAGGACCACTGCCGTGCCGTCCGGCTGGTGCTCGACGGCGGACGCCCGGGCGAGGTCTACAACATCGGCGGCGGCACCGAGCTCACCAACAAGGAGCTCACCGGCCGGCTCCTGGCCGCCTGCGGCGCCGGCTGGGACCGTGTGGAGCACGTGGCGGACCGCAAGGGACACGACGCCCGCTACTCCGTCGACTGGTCGAAGATCCACCGCGAGCTCGGCTACGCCCCCGCGCACTCCTTCGACCAGGGGCTCGCCGCGACCGTGGCCTGGTACCGCGACCACCGCACCTGGTGGCCGACGCCGGCGGCCGCCGCATGAGCGGCTGGCTGATCACCGGCGCCGGCGGCCTGCTGGGCGGCGAACTGCGCGCCCTGCTGCCGGCGCACACCACCACCGCCCTCACCCGCCACGACCTGGACGTCACCGACCCGGACGCCGTCGCCGACGCCGTCGCCGGGCTGCGCCCCTCCGTGGTCGTCAACTGCGCCGCCTGGACGGACGTCGACGGCGCCGAGGCCCACGAGGCCGGGGCCCTGGCCGTCAACGCCACCGCCGTGCACGCCCTCGCCCGCGCCTGCCGGCACACCGGCGCCCGGCTGCTGCACGTCTCCACCGACTACGTCTTCGACGGCACCGGCCGCACCCCCTACGCCGAGGACGCCCGCCCGGCACCACGCACCGCCTACGGCCGCACCAAGCTCGCCGGCGAGCACGCGGCCCTGACCGGGCACCCGGACGGCGCGACGGTGGTCCGGACGGCGTGGCTCTACGGCGTCGCCGGCCGCACGTTCGTCGGCACCATGGCCGAACGGGCCCGCGCCGGCGAGCAGGTGCGCGTCGTCGACGACCAGCACGGCCAGCCCACCTGGGCCCGGGACGTCGCCGGACGCCTGCTGGCCCTCGGCACCGGCCCCGCCCGCCCCGGCATCCTCCACGCCACCGCGGGCGGCCGCACCACCTGGTACGAACTGGCCCGCGAGGTGTACCGGCTGGCGGGCGCCGACCCGGCGCTGGTGACCCCCATCGGCAGCGCCGACCTGAACCGGCCGGCCCCCCGGCCCGCCTGGAGCGTCCTCGGCCACGCGGGCTGGCAGGCGACCGGGCTGCCTCCGCTGCGCCACTGGCGGACCGCCCTGCACGACGCCTTCCCCGCCTTCACCCCCGCCACCGACCACCCGAGGAGCCCCGCATGCGCCCGCTGACCATCGACGGGGCCTGGATCCACGAACCAGTCGTCCACCGCGACGACCGCGGCGCCTTCCACGAGTGGTTCCGCGCGCCGGACTTCCTCGGCGCCACGGGAGCCCCCCTGGAGCTCGCCCAGGCCAACTGCTCCGTCTCCCGCCGCGGCGCACTGCGCGGCATCCACTTCGCGGACGTCCCGCCGGGCCAGGCCAAGTACGTCACGTGCCTGCGCGGCGCCGTCCTCGACGTCATCGTCGACGTGCGCACCGGCTCCCCCACCTACGGGCAGTACGAGACCGTGCGCCTGGACGACACCTCGCGGCACGCCGTGTACCTCTCGGCGGGGCTCGGGCACGCCTTCCTGGCCCTGACCGACGACGCGACCGTCATCTACCTCTGCTCCACGGGCTACCGGCCCGGGCGCGAGCACGGCGTGCACCCGCTCGACCCGGCCCTCGGCATCGACTGGCCCGAGGAGGCGGGCGTTCCCCTGCTGTCCGCCAAGGACGCCGCGGCACCCACGCTGGAGGAGGCGCGCCGGGCCGGCATCCTGCCCGCCTACGCGGCCTGCCGGCCGGCGTACACGCCCACCCCCTGAAAACGGGGCGCGCCCGGCACCGGTCTCCCCCGTGACCGGCGCCGGGCGCGCCCGCTGCGCGTCAGCCCCAGCGGCCCGTGCGGCCCAGCAGCAGTGCGGCCGCGGCCGTGCCCGCCGTGGACGTGCGCAGGACGCTCGGGCCCAGGCGGTAGGGGTGGGCGCCCGCCTCCGCGAACGCGGCGAGCTCCTCGGGCGAGACGCCGCCCTCCGGGCCCACGACCAGCACGATGTCACCGTCCGCCGGCAGCTCGGCCGTGGCCAGCGGCGTGCTGCCCTCCTCGTGCAGGACCGCCGCGAAGGCGGCGCCGGCCAGCAGCCCGGCCACCTGCCGGGTCGTCATGAGGTCCGCGATGTCGGGGAAGCGCAGCCGGCGGGACTGCTTGCCCGCCTCGCGGGCGGTCGCCCGCCACTTGCCGAGCGACTTCAGGCCGCGGTCGCCCTTCCACTGCGTCACACAGCGGGAGGCCGCCCACGGGACGACCGCGTCGACGCCGGTCTCGGTCATCGTCTCGACGGCGAGCTCGCCCCGGTCGCCCTTCGGCAGCGCCTGCACCACCGTGATGCGCGGCCGCGGCTCGGGCTCGGAACGGACCGAGGTCACCGAGACGTCGAGGTGGTCCTTGCCCTCGACAGCGGCCACCGTGCCGTGGACGCCCGTGCCGTGGCCGTCCGTCAGGACGATCTCCTCGCCCACCCGCAGCCGCCGCACCGAGACCGCGTGCCGGCCCTCGGGGCCGTCCAGCGGGAAGACGGTGCCGGGGAAGACGCCCGTGAGGGAGTCTTCTTCGACGAGGAAGACCGGCGCTGTCATGACGTACTCGCTCTCTCGGTGCTGCAGTGGGTGGTTCGGTGGGGCGGGCGTGCCCGCCCCGGGGGGTCAGTGGTTCAAGGAGTCGCGGGCCGCGTCCAGTTCGGCGACCAGCAGGGCCGTCAGCCCGGCCGCCGGGAGCGTCCTCGCCAGCCGGTGGCCCTGGCCGGCCCACAGGGCCATCGCCTGCGGGTCGCCCACCGCGGCGGCCGCCCTGCGCAGGCCGGACGTCATGTGGTGGATCTGCGGGTACGCGGCCGGGGCGTACGGGCCGTGCTCCCGGATGAAACGGTTCACCAGCCCTCGGGCCGGGCGGCCCGAGAAGGCCCGGGTCAGCTCGGTCCCCACGTAACGGGGGTCGGTCAGGGCCCGCTTGTGCAGCTCGTGGGCGCCCGACTCCGGGCACGGCAGGAAGGCCGTGCCCAGCTGCGCGGCCCAGGCGCCGGCCGCGAGCACGGCGGCTATCTGCTCGCCGCGCATCAGCCCGCCCGCCGCCACGACCGGCAACTCCACCGCCGCACGGACCTCGGCGAGCAGGGGCAGCAGACCGGCCCCCGCGCCCGCGCCGTCCGCGTGCGGATCGTCGCGGTGGGTGCCCTGGTGGCCGCCGGCCTCCACGCCCTGCACGCAGACCGCGTCCGCGCCCGCCGCCTGCGCGGCGCGGGCCTCGGCGGCCGAGGTCACGGTCACGACCGTCACCGAGCCGGCCGCCGCCAGGGCGTCCACCGTCGTACGGGAGGGGCACCCGAAAGTGAAGGGAGACGACCGGCACCGGGTCGTCGAGGAGGATGGCGAGCTTGGCGTCGTACGCGTCGTCGCACGCCTGGTCCGTCTCCCCGAGCGGGGTGCGGTACCAGGTGGCTTCGCCCGCGAGCTGCTCGGCGTACAGCTCGACGGCCGCCGGGTCGGCGGCGGGCGGCTGCGGCATGAAGAGGTTCACGCCGAAGGGCCGGGCGGTACGGGCGCGGAGCTGCTTGATCTCCTCGTACATGGCCGCCGGGGTCTTGTAGCCCGCGGCGAGGAAGCCGAGGCCGCCGGCCTCGCAGACGGCCGCGGCCAGGGCCGGGGTGGAGCCGCCGCCGGCCATGGGCGCCTGCACGATCGGGTGCTCGAAGAGTCCGGTCAACGGAGCCATGACCACATCGTGTCACAAACGCACCGGCCGCCCCCGTGCCCGGGGACGGCCGTCAAGTGTGGGGGGCGACCGGCGCCCCGTCGAACGCACTCCGAGGGCGCGCCTACCGCCCGTTGAACGCATCCTTCAAGCGCGAGAACAGCCCCTGCTGCCCCGGCTTACCGTACTCACCCGGGGGACAACCCCCGGGCCCCCGGCCGCGCGCCTACCGCCCGTTGAACGCATCCTTCAAGCGCGAGAACAGCCCCTGCTGCCCCGGCTTACCGTACTCACCCGGGGGACAACCCCCGGGCCCCCGGCCGCGCGCCTACCGCCCGTTGAACGCATCCTTCAAGCGCGAGAACAGCCCCTGCTGCCCCGGCTTACCGTACTCACCCGGGGGACAACCCCCGGGCCCCCGGCCGCGCGCCTACCGCCCGTTGAACGCATCCTTCAAGCGCGAGAACAGCCCCTGCTGCCCCGGCTTACCGTACTCACCCGGGGGACAACCCCCGGGCCCCCGGCCGCGCGCCTACCGCCCGTTGAACGCATCCTTCAGCCGCGAGAACAGCCCCTGCTGCCCCGGCTTACCGTACTCACCCGGGGGACAACCCCCGGGCCCCCGGCCGCGCGCCTAGCGCCCGTTGAACGCGTCCTTCAGCCGCGAGAACAGCCCCTGCTGCCCCGGCTTGAACTCGCCCATCGGGCGCTCCTCGCCGCGGATCTTGGCCAGCTGGCGCAGCAGGTCCTCCTGCTGCGGGTCCAGCTTGGTGGGCGTGGTGACCTCGACGTGCACGATGAGGTCGCCGCGGCCGCCGCCGCGCAGGTGGGTGACGCCGCGCTGGTGCAGCGGGATCGACTGGCCGGACTGCGTGCCCGGGCGGATGTCGATCTCCTCGACGCCGTCCAGCGTCTCCAGCGGGACCTTCGTGCCGAGCGCGGCCGCCGTCATCGGGATGGTGACCGTGCAGTGCAGGTCGTCGCCGCGGCGCTGGAAGACCGGGTGCGGGGTCTCGTGGATCTCCACGTAGAGGTCGCCGGCGGGGCCGCCGCCGGGGCCGACCTCGCCCTCGCCCGCGAGCTGGATGCGGGTGCCGTTGTCGACACCTGCCGGGATCTTCACCGTCAGGGTCCGCCGCGACCGCACGCGGCCGTCGCCGGCGCACTCCGGGCACGGGGTCGGCACGACCGTGCCGAAGCCCTGGCACTGCGGGCAGGGACGGGAGGTCATCACCTGGCCCAGGAAGGACCGCGTGACCTGCGAGACCTCACCGCGGCCGCGGCACATGTCACAGGTCTGCGCGGAGGTACCGGGGGCCGCACCCTCGCCGCTGCACGTGGTGCAGACGACGGCCGTGTCGACCTGGATCTCCTTGGTCGTGCCGAAGGCCGCCTCCGTCATGGAGACTTCGAGCCGGATCATGGCGTCCTGGCCGCGGCGCGTGCGCGAGCGCGGACCGCGCTGCGACGCCTGGCCGAAGAAGGCGTCCATGATGTCGGAGAAGTTGCCGAAGCCCGCGCCGAAGCCGCCGGCACCGGCGCCCGCGCCGCCCGAGGAGGACAGCGGGTCGCCACCGAGGTCGTAGACCTGCTTCTTCTGCGGGTCGGAGAGCACCTCGTAAGCGGCGTTGATCTCCTTGAACCGCTCCTGCGTCTTCGGGTCCGGGTTGACGTCCGGGTGCAGCTCGCGCGCGAGACGGCGGAAAGCCTTCTTGATCTCGTCCTGCGAGGCGTCGCGCCGTACGCCCAGGACCGCGTAGTAGTCCGTGGCCACTTACGACTCCGCCAGGATCTGTCCGACGTAACGTGCCACTGCGCGTACCGCTCCCATCGTTCCGGGGTAGTCCATGCGGGTCGGTCCGACCACGCCGAGTTTGGCGACGGCCTCGTCGCCCGAACCGTAGCCGACGGCGACGACGGATGTGGAGTTCAGTCCCTCGTGGGCGTTCTCGTGACCGATGCGCACGGTCATCTCCGAGTCCTTCGCCTCGCCGAGCAGCTTGAGCAGCACGACCTGCTCCTCCAACGCCTCCAGCACGGGCCGGATCGTCAGCGGGAAGTCATGACCGAAACGAGTGAGATTGGCGGTACCGCCGATCATCAGCCGCTCCTCGGTCTCCTCGACCAGCGTCTCCAGCAGGGTGGCGAGGACCGTAGAAACGGTTCCGCGGTCGTCCTGCTCGAAGGATTCGGGGAGGTCCTGCACCAGCTGCGGCACGTCCGTGAAGCGCCGGCCCACGACGCGGCTGTTCAGCCGGGCGCGCAGGTCGGCCAGCGCGGTCTCGCCGAACGGGGCCGGGCAGTCGACCATGCGCTGCTCGACCCGGCCGGTGTCCGTGATCAGCACCAGCATCACGCGGGCCGGGGCCAGCGCGAGCAGCTCCACGTGACGCACCGTCGAACGCGTCAGCGAGGGGTACTGCACCACCGCGACCTGCCGCGTCAGCTGCGCCAGCAACCGCACCGTGCGGGCGACCACGTCGTCCAGGTCGACGGCACCGTCCAGGAAATTCTGGATGGCGCGCCGCTCCGGGGTCGACAGGGGCTTGACGCCCGCCAGCTTGTCGACGAAGAGACGGTAGCCCTTGTCGGTGGGGATGCGACCGGCGCTCGTGTGGGGCTGGGCGATGAAGCCCTCGTCCTCCAGTGCGGCCATGTCGTTACGCACCGTGGCCGGTGAGACGCCGAGGCGGTGCCGCTCGGTGAGGGCTTTGGAGCCGACGGGCTCCTCGGTGCCCACGTAGTCCTGAACGATGGCGCGCAACACCTCAAGCCTGCGTTCGCTCAGCATTGCGCGCACCTCCAGTCCAGTTGGTCAAGCCGTCGTACGGGGTCCCGCGGGCTGTGCGGCTCACAGCGTCCGCGCCCCTGGCACTCAAAGGTCACGAGTGCCAGAACCCTTCAGCCAGTGTACGGCCGGGCCCCACGGCCAGGGCAAGGGCCGCCCTCACCGCGAGCCACCGGCAGCGACCCGGGCAGGCAACGGTACCGCTCTGCGGCTAGCGTCGCGGTATGGAGAATCACGGGGATCCCGGCGCTGCGGGGGCGCGCTGGGAGCAGCTCGCGCCGGGTGTCGCGCGCCGCAGGCTGCCGGGCTGGGACGCGACGGTCGGCGCGATCGCGGGGACGGACGGGGTCCTGGTCGTCGACACGGGCTCCTCCCTGCGCGAGGGGGTGGAGATCCGGCGCGAGGTGCAGGACCTCTTCGGGCTGCCCGTGACGCATATCGCACTCACGCATCCGCACTTCGACCACGTGCTGGGCACGGCGGCGTTCGCGGGCGTGCAGGTCCACGGGGCCGTGGGCGTCGCCGAGCTGATGCGGCGCGAGCGCGCCGGGCTGCGGCGGGACGCGGTGCGGCACGGCCTGGATCCGGAGGTGGCGGCCGAGTCCGTCGAACTGCTGGTGCTCCCCCACCACCCGGTCACCGGGGAGGTGACGGTCGACCTGGGCGGCGGACGGCACGTACTGCTGGCCAACGTGGGGCCCGGGCACACGGCCCACGACCTCGCCGTACTGGTGGCCGGCGCGGGCGGTGCGCCCGAGGTCGTCTTCTGCGGCGACCTGGTCGAGGAGTCCGGCGTGCCCCAGGCCGGTCCGGACGCCCTGCCGCACGCCTGGCCCGCGGCGCTGGACCGGCTGCTCGCCCTGGGCGGCGAGGACGCGGTGTACGTGCCGGGGCACGGGGCGGTGGTCGGCGCCGCCTTCGTACGGGCGCAGCGGGACGGGCTGGCGGACGTGTTCGGCCTGTCGTGATCCGGCCTGCCGTGATCCACAATGGCGCGCATGCGCAGCAGAGAGTACGGACCCGACCTGACCCCGCCGTGGAAGCGGAGCGCTCCCGCGCCCGAGGTGCCGGCGGAGGTGGACCTCGTGGTGGAGGAGGTCACGACGGGCTTCTGCGGTGCCGTGATCCGCTGCGAGAAGACGGCGCAGGGGCCGGTGGTGACGCTGGAGGACCGCTTCGGAAAGCACCGTGTCTTCCCCATGGAGCCCCGCGGCTTCCTCCTGGAAGGGCGCGTCGTCACCCTCGTCCGCCCGGCCCCCTCCACGGCCGCCCCGCAGGGCCCCGCACGGACGGCCTCCGGGTCCATCGCCGTCCCCGGCGCGCGGGCGCGCGTGGCGCGCGCCGGGCGCATCTACGTGGAAGGCCGCCACGACGCGGAGCTCGTGGAACGGGTGTGGGGTGACGACCTGCGCATCGAGGGCGTGGTGGTGGAGTACCTGGAGGGCATCGACGACCTGCCGGCGATCGTCCGCTCGTTCGCCCCGGGCCCGGACGCACGGCTGGGGGTGCTGGTGGACCACCTCGTCCCCGGCACGAAGGAATCGCGGATCGCGGCCTCGGTCACGGGCGACGACGTACTGGTCGTCGGCCACCCGTACGTGGACGTGTGGGAGGCGGTGAAGCCGGCGTCGGTGGGCATTGCGGGGTGGCCGCGGGTGCCGCGGGGGCAGGACTGGAAGACGGGCGTGTGCGAGGCCCTGGGCTGGCCGCCGAACACGGGTGCGGCGTGGCAGCGGATCCTTGCGGGCGTGCGCTCGTACAAGGACCTGGAGCCGGCGCTGCTGGGGCGCGTGGAGGAGCTGATCGACTTCGTGACGGCACCGGCGGGGTGACCGGGGGGCTTTTCCCCGTGCCGCTCCGGTTGTGGGCAGTCGTTCCGCTGGGGCGGAACGGGTGGGCACAACCGGCCCGCACCCGAACGGCGGCCGCAACCACCCCGCTCAGTCCACCAGGTCCCGCACCACCGCGTCGGCCAGCAGCCGCCCCCGCAGGGTGAGCACCGCGCGCCCCGCCTCGTACGCCTCGCGCTGCAGCAGGCCGTCCGCCAGCGCCCGGGCCGCCGCCGCGGTCCCCGCCGGCTTCAGCAGCGACAGCGGGCAGCCGTCCTCCAGCCGCAGCTCCAGCAGGATCCGCTCGACGCGCCGGTCCTCCTCGACGAGGACCTCCCGGCCCGCCCCCGGCGACCGCCCCTCCGCAAGGGCCTGCGCGTACGCGCCCGGGTGCTTGACGTTCCACCACCGCACGCCCCCCACGTGGGAGTGCGCCCCGGGGCCCGCGCCCCACCAGTCGGCGCCGCGCCAGTAGAGCTCGTTGTGGCGGCAGCGGGCAGCGGCATTCGTGGCCCAGTTGGAGACCTCGTACCAGGCGAAGCCGGCGGCCGAGAGGGCCTCCTCGGCGATCAGGTAACGGTCGGCGTGCACGTCGTCGTCCGTCATCGGCACCTCGCCGCGCCGGATGCGCCGGGCGAGCTGCGTGCCCTCCTCGACGATCAGGGCGTAGGCCGAGACGTGGTCGGGGCCGGCACCGATGACGGCGTCCAGGGAGGCGCGCCAGTCGTCGTCGCTCTCCCCGGGCGTGCCGTAGATCAGGTCCAGGTTGACGTGCTCGAAGCCGGCCGCGCGGGCCTCGGCGACGCACGCCTCGGGGCGGCCGGGGGTGTGCGTGCGGTCGAGGATCTTCAGGACGTGCTGGCGGGCGCTCTGCATGCCGAAGGAGACCCGGTTGAAGCCCGCGGCCCGCAGCTCTTCCAGGTAGCGGGGGTCGACCGACTCGGGGTTGGCCTCGGTGGTGACCTCGGCACCCTCCGCGAGGCCGAACTCGTCGCGGATCGCGGCGAGCATCCGGCCCAGGTCCGCGGCGGGCAGGAGCGTGGGCGTGCCGCCGCCGACGAAGACCGTCTCGACGGGCCGCGGGTCGTCGCCGAGCACCTTGCGGGCCAGGCGGATCTCCTCGGCGACGGTGTCGGCGTAGTTGTCGCGGGAGGCGAGGGCGCCGCCGGAGCCGCGCAGCTCGCTCGCGGTGTAGGTGTTGAAGTCGCAGTACCCGCAGCGGGTGGCGCAGTAGGGGACGTGCAGGTAGAAGCCGAGGGGCCGCTGCCCGGAGCCGTCGAGGGCGTGGCGGGGCAGTGCCCCGTCCTCGGGCATGGGCTCGCCGTCAGGCAGTACGGAAGGCATGGGGTCCATTGTCCGGCATCGCCGGAGATGCTCAGGTGGCGCGGAGGACCAGCAGCGCCAGGTCGTCGTCCAGGGGGGTGCGGGAGAAGCCGTGGACGGCGCGCCGGATGCGCCCGGCGACGGCTTCGGCCGTCAGGCCCGTGCAGCCGGCGAGGGCGGTGGCGAGGCCGTCGCCGTCGTCGAAGAGGCGGTTGCCGGACTTGCGCTCGGTGACGCCGTCGGTGACGCACAGCAGCGTGTCCCCGGGGGCCAGGTCGAAGGTCTCGCTGCCGTAGCCGACGTCCTCGACGACGCCGAGCAGGGTCTGTGGTGCGGCGGCGGGCCGGACGGTGCCGTCGGGGCGCAGGAGCAGGGGCAGGGGATGGCCGGCGCTGGCGAGGGTGCACCGGATGCCCTGGGCGTGGGGGACGAGCTCGCCGTGGAGCAGGGACAGGAAGCGGGGGGACGTGCCGCTCTCGGCGGCCTCCGCGGCCTCCTCGCACAGGAGGCGGTTGAGCCGGTTCAGGACGTCGGCGACGCCGTAGCCCTCCTTGGCCAGCAGCCGCAGCCAGGGGCGGACGAAGCCGGTGGTGACCGCAGCCTCGGGGCCGCTGCCGCAGACGTCGCCGAGGGCGAAGCACCAGCGTCCGTGGCCGGCGCCGAAGACGTCGTAGAAGTCGCCGCCGGCGGAGGCGCCGCCCCGGGGTTCGTAGACGACGGCCTTCTCGATGCCGGGGATCTCGGCGACGCCGCGCGGCAGCAGGCCGCGCTGGAGGATGCGGCTGATGGTGGCCTGGCGGGTGTACTGGCGGGCCGAGGCGAGGGCCAGGGCGACGCGACGGGCGAAGTCCTCGACGAGGCAGGCGACGTCGTCGGCCATGGCGGCGGAGGCGCCGCGGCCCAGGAGCAGGGTGCCGATGCCGCGGCCGCCGGCGACGAGGCGGCAGGCCAGCGCGGTGCCGTCGGCTCCGTCGGGGCGGTGCGTGCCGTCCTGGCCGCACCGCCCGGACGGGCCGTGCGGCCAGGGGACGGCGTGGCCGGCGGCGGGCAGGGCCGGTGGGGTGCGCTGGAGGGCGAGGCGGAGGGGCTCGATGCGGCTCTCGCGGGCGTGCCAGACGCGGGCGAGGCGGGGGACGGGCCGGAGGGTGCCGGGCGCGGCGTCGGCGTCGAGCCACACGGCGCACCAGTCGGCGAGGCGGGGGACGGCGAGCTGGGTGGCGAGGGAGGCCACCATGTCCTCGTCGAACTGGCCGGCGAGCAGTTCGGACGTCTCGGCGAGGAAGGACAGGGCGCGGTGGCTGCTGCCCCGCTCGCCGGTGCGGCGGCCGGCCGGCTCGCCGGTGCCGGGGGCGAGGATCTCGGCGACGCGCAGGTCGCGCAGGAGGGCCTGCTCGGAGAGGGTGCCGGTGCTGTGGGCGGCGGGGCTGGTCGGCAGGTGGAACCAGACGGTCTTGTCGGTGCGGCGGTAGGCGGTGCCCCAGGTCTCGGCCAGCTCGGCGACCAGGCGCAGGCCCTGGCCGCCGTGGGCGGGGCCGTCGCGGTCGCCGCAGCCCTGGCGGGGGCGGGCCCGCAGCTCGCGGGCGGGGTGGTGGTCGGTGACCTCGACGACGAGGCTGCCGCCGGGCGCCGGGTCGAGCCGGCACTCCAGGTCGACGGAGGTGCCGGCGTGCACGACGGCATTGGTGACCAGCTCGCTGACCAGCAGCGTCGCATCGTCGGTGACCACGGCGTGGGCGTTCCAGCCGGCGAGGACCGTACGGACGAACCGGCGGGCGGCCGAGGGCGCGCGGGCGTCGCCGGGCAGGCTGGTGCGGGCTGTGGGCGGGCCGTCGGCGCCACTGGGGCCGGTCGTCGCATGGGGCGTACGGGCCGGTGTGCGCGCTACCGGCCCGTCCTTGCCCGCGGCTGCTGATGTCCTCACGGTGACGCTCCTGACCGCTCACGGCATGGTGCGGGGATTCACCACGGACAGAGTGACAGACCGTCTGCGCCCAGGGGGGAGGAGTCGGGTAAGTGAGCCTTACGAGTGGTCGGCACGCGTGACCGGCACGCGTACGGGTACGTGTGGTCAGCCCTCCCGCGCGCCCTCGTACATCTCCTCGATCAGGCCCTTGTACTCGCGCTCGACGACCGGCCGCTTGAGCTTGAGGCTGGGCGTGAGCTCACCGTGCTCGACGTCGAGGTCGCGCGGCAGCAGCCGGAACTTCTTGATCGTCTGCCAGCGCTGCAGCCCCTCGTTGAGCCGCTGGACGTAGCCCGCGATGAGCTCCTCGGTCTCCTTGGCGGCCACCACGTCCGCGTACGACCGGTCCCCCATGCCGTGCTCCTTGGCCCAGCCCAGGATGGCGGGGCCGTCGAGCGCGATGAGGGCGGTGCAGAAGTTCCGGTCCGCGCCGTGCACCAGGATGTTGGAGACGAACGGGCACACGGCCTTGAACCGGCCCTCGATCTCGGCGGGCGCGACGTACTTGCCGGCCGAGGTCTTGATCAGGTCCTTCTTCCGGTCGGTGATGCGCAGGTAGCCGTCCGGGGAGAGCTCGCCGATGTCGCCGGTGTGGAACCAGCCGTCGGATTCGAGGACTTCGGCGGTCTTCTCGGGCTGCCCGTGGTAGCACTCCATGACGCCGGGGCTGCGCAGCAGGATCTCGCCGTCGTCGGCGATGCGGACCTCGGTACCGGGCAGCGGCTTGCCGACCGTGCCCGTCCGGTACGCCTCACCGGGGTTGACGAGGCTGGCGGCGCTGGTCTCGGTGAGGCCGTAGCCCTCCAGGATGTGGATGCCGGCGCCGGCGAAGAAGTAGCCGATGTCGGGGGCGAGGGCGGAGGCGCCGGAGACGCAGGCCCGCAGCCGGCCGCCGAACGCCTCGCGGATCTTGCCGTAGACGAGGGCGTCGGCGGCACGGTGCTTGGCGGCGAGGGCGAAGGGCACGGACGCGCTGCCGGTGCGGCGGAAGTTGTCCTGGGAGACCTTGGCGTACTCGCGGGCGACCTCGACCGCCCAGCGGAAGATCTTGTACTTGGCGCCGCCGCCCTCGCGGGCCTTCGCGGCGACCCCGTTGTAGACCTTCTCGAAGATGCGCGGCACGGCGGCCATGTACGTCGGCCGGACGACCGGCAGGTTCTCGATTATCTTGTCGACCCGCCCGTCGACGGCGGTGACGTGCCCCACCGTGATGTGGCCGGCGGTGAGCACCTTGCCGAAGACGTGCGCGAGCGGCAGCCACAAGTACTGGAGGTCGTCGGGCCGGGCCAGCCCCGTCGCCTGGATCGCGCGGGCCATGTACGACCAGGCGTCGTGCCGCAGCCGGACGCCCTTGGGGCGGCCGGTGGTGCCGGAGGTGTAGATGAGCGTGGCGAGCTGGTCGGAGCGCAGGCCGTCGATGCGCTCGCGGACCGCGTCGGGCTGCCGTTCGAGGAGGGCGGCGCCGCGCTTCTCCAGGTCGGCGAGGGAGAGCACCCAGCCCTCCGGGTCGCCCTCGGCGGGCACCGCGTCGGCGGCGTCGATGACGACGACGTGGTCGAGGGCCGGCAGGTCCGCCCGGCGCAGGCGGGCCTTGGCGAGCTGGGCGGCGTCCTCGGCGACGAGGACGCGGCACTCGGCGTCGGAGAGCATGAACGCGGTCTCGTCGGCGTTGGTGCTCGGATAGACGGGCGTGGTGGCCGCTCCGGCGCACATGATGCCGAGGTCGGCCAGGATCCACTCCAGGCGGGTGGCGGAGGACAGGGCGATCCGCTGCTCCGGAAGGATGCCGAGGTCGATGAAGCCGGCCGCGACGGCGAACACGCGGTCGGCCGCCTGGCGCCAGGTGAGCGAGGCCCAGTCGTCGGGTCCGGTGCCGGAGGCCGGGGGCACGGGGTACCGGTACGCCTCGGCGTCGGGTGTGGTCTCGACCCGTTCGACGAACAGGGTCGCCACGGACGGCGGCCGGTTCTCGATCAAAGCCTGTGTGTCCGTCACGGCATCCTCCGGGGCCCGCTTCGTTGCTGGTGACTCGCGAGTAACCTTCCGAGCAGTGATCAGGGTAGAGCCGAAGGGGCCGTCGCGTAAGAGCCCGTCGCCGGAATAGGGGGAGCGGACGGGGGAGGCAGCGCAAAAGTGCCCGCCCCCTGACGGGAACGGGCACCTTGCGGACCGGGCTGCTCCGGCCCTCGCGGGGAGGTCCGGAGCCGGGGCCGGTGTTACTTCTTGCCCTTCTCGCCGCCCTCGTCGCTGGACAGCACCGCGATGAAGGCTTCCTGCGGGACCTCCACGCTGCCGACCATCTTCATCCGCTTCTTGCCTTCCTTCTGCTTCTCCAGCAGCTTCCGCTTACGGGAGATGTCACCGCCGTAGCACTTGGCGAGGACGTCCTTGCGGATGGCGCGGACCGTCTCACGGGCGATGACCCGGGAGCCGATGGCGGCCTGGATCGGCACCTCGAAGTTCTGCCGCGGGATGAGCTCGCGCAGCTTGGCGACGAGGCGGACGCCGTACGCGTACGCCTTGTCCTTGTGCGTGATCGCGGAGAAGGCGTCGACCTTGTCGCCGTGCAGCAGGATGTCGACCTTGACCAGGTCGGCGGTCTGCTCGCCGGTGGGCTCGTAGTCGAGGGAGGCGTAGCCGCGGGTCTTGGACTTCAGCTGGTCGAAGAAGTCGAAGACGATCTCCGCGAGGGGCAGGGTGTAGCGCAGCTCGACCCGGTCCTCGGAGAGGTAGTCCATGCCCAGCATCGTGCCGCGGCGGGACTGGCAGAGCTCCATGATCGCGCCGACGAACTCGGTGGGCGCGAGGACGGTCGCCTTGACGACCGGCTCGTGGACCTCGGCGATCTTGCCCTCGGGGAACTCGCTCGGGTTGGTGACGACGTGCTCGGCGCCGTCCTCCATCCGCACGTTGTAGACCACGTTGGGCGCGGTGGCGATGAGGTCGAGGCCGAACTCGCGCTCCAGCCGCTCGCGGACCACGTCCAGGTGGAGCAGGCCGAGGAAGCCGACGCGGAAGCCGAAGCCGAGGGCGGCCGAGGTCTCCGGCTCGTAGACGAGCGCGGCGTCGTTGAGCTGGAGCTTGTCGAGGGCCTCGCGCAGCTCCGGGTAGTCCGAGCCGTCCAGCGGGTACAGGCCCGAGAACACCATCGGCTTGGGGTCCTTGTAGCCGCCCAGCGCCTCGGTGGCGCCGTTCTGCTGCGAGGTAATCGTGTCACCGACCTTGGACTGCCGCACGTCCTTCACGCCGGTGATGATGTAGCCCACCTCACCGACGCCGAGGCCGTCGGCGGGCGTCATCTCGGGCGAGGAGACGCCGATCTCCAGCAGCTCGTGGGTGGCGCCGGTCGACATCATCTTGATGCGCTCGCGCTTCTTGAGCTCACCGTCGACGACCCTGACGTAGGTGACCACGCCGCGGTAGGAGTCGTAGACCGAGTCGAAGATCATCGCGCGGGCGGGGGCGTCCTTGACGCCCACCGGCGCCGGGACGGTGGCGACCACGCGGTCGAGCAGGGCGTCGACGCCCACGCCGGTCTTGGCGGAGACGCGCAGCACGTCCTCCGGCTCGCAGCCGACCAGGTTGGCGAGCTCGGCGGCGAACTTCTCCGGCTGGGCGGCCGGCAGGTCGATCTTGTTGAGGACCGGGATGATCGTGAGGTCGTTCTCCATCGCCAGGTAGAGGTTGGCGAGGGTCTGGGCCTCGATGCCCTGGGCGGCGTCCACGAGGAGGATGCAGCCCTCGCAGGCGGCGAGCGAGCGCGAGACCTCGTAGGTGAAGTCCACGTGGCCCGGCGTGTCGATCATGTTGAGGATGTGGGTGTTGCCCGGCTCCTCGGTGGGCGCCCACGGCAGCCGGACGGCCTGGGACTTGATCGTGATGCCGCGCTCGCGCTCGATGTCCATGCGGTCGAGGTACTGCGCGCGCATCTGCCGCTGGTCGACCACGCCGGTCAGCTGGAGCATCCGGTCGGCGAGCGTCGACTTGCCATGGTCGATGTGCGCGATGATGCAGAAGTTACGGATCAGAGCCGGGTCGGTACGGCTCGGCTCCGGCACGTTGGTAGGGGTCGCGGGCACGCAGGATCCATTCGGTGACTTCGGCGTTTGAACGCTGGTCTCGGCGGGAGTCGGGTATGACGACCCCACCATGGTCCCATGAGCGGCGGGTACCGTCCGGTTTGGGACGCCGTCGGGCGTACTGGTAGCCTGGTCCACTGTGCCTGTCGTGCCCTCTCTCACGACTCCCGGCACTCATCGAAATCCAACGAACCTGAAAAGGCTCTTTTCGTGGCGAACATCAAGTCCCAGATGAAGCGGATCAAGACCAACGAGAAGGCGCGCCTGCGTAACAAGGCCGTCAAGTCCTCGGTCAAGACCGCGATCCGCGCGGCCCGCGAGGCCATTGCCGCCGGCGACGCCGCCAAGGCCGACGCCGCCGTCGCCCTGGCCGGCAAGAAGCTGGACAAGGCCGCCAGCAAGGGCGTCTTCCACAAGAACGCCGCCGCCAACAAGAAGTCGGCGCTGGCCAAGCAGGCTGCCTCCCTCAAGGGCTGAAGCCTCTCCGGGGCGTGAGCCCCGGCCCCCTCGCCGGTAACGGATCCAGCGGCCCCTCTACCGCTCCGGACCGGCACCCCGCCGCCCCCGGTCGTTCGCCACGCGGGTGCGGCACGAGCCTCCGGGCTCACCAGAACGCTCCAGAGGCCCCGTGCCGCCCTTCCCCAGGGCAGCACGGGGCCTCTGTGTTTTCGCAGGGGAAGGGGGCGCGGTTGCGCAGTGCGTTCCCCTCCCCTAAGAGAAGGAGAACGCACGACGGGCTACGGGCTACGGGCTACGGGCTACGGGCTACGGGCTACGGGCTACGGGCTACGGGCTACGGCAAGGGCTACCGGGAACGGCAAGGGCTACCGGGAACGGCCTCAGCCGCGGCTGCGGGCGGCGCGGGCCACGGCGACGACGGCCTTCTCCAGGGCGTACTCGGGGTCGTCGCCCCCGCCCTTGACGCCGGCGTCGGCCTCGGCGATGGCCGTGAGCGCCACGGCCACCCCGTCCGCCGACCAGCCCCGCATCTGCTGCCGCACCCGGTCGATCTTCCACGGCGGCATGCCGAGCTCCCGGGCGAGATCGCCCGGCCGGGCGCCCCGCGGGGCCGAGGCCAGCTTGCCGATGGAGCGCACGCCCTGAGCCAGGGCGCTGGTGATCAGCACGGGGGCCACGCCGGTGGACATGGCCCAGCGCAGCGCCTCCAGGGCCTCTGCCGCCCGGCCCTCCACGGCACGGTCGGCGACCGTGAAGCTGGACGCCTCGGCGCGGCCCGTGTAGTAGCGGGCGACGACGGATTCGTCGATGGTGCCCTCGACGTCGGCGACGAGCTGCGCGCAGGCGCTCGCCAGCTCGCGCAGGTCGCTGCCGATGGCGTCGACCAGGGCCTGGCACGCCTCGGGGGTCGCCGAGCGCCCGGTCGCCCGGAACTCGGACCGCACGAACGCCAGCCGGTCGGCCGGCTTGGTCATCTTGGGGCAGGCGACCTCGCGGGCCCCGGCCTTGCGTGCCGCGTCCAGCAGTCCCTTGCCCTTGGCCCCGCCGGCGTGCAGCAGGACGAGCGTGATCTCCTCGGCGGGCGCGCCGAGGTAACCCTTGACGTCCTTGATCGTGTCCGCGGACAGGTCCTGGGCGTTCCGGACGATCACGACCTTGCGTTCGGCGAAGAGCGACGGGCTCGTCAGCTCGGCGAGCGTGCCGGGCTGGAGCGCGTCGGAGGTGAGGTCACGGACGTCGGTGTCGGCGTCGGCCGCACGGGCCGCCGCCACCACCTCCTGCACGGCGCGGTCGAGGAGGAGATCCTCCTGACCCACGGCGAGCGTGACGGGGGCGAGCAGGTCGTCGGTTGCAGTCTTCCTGGCCATCGCCTCCAGCATCCCATGCGCCCATGACACTCCCCTCGCAACGGCCGTCGGGGCATGCCGCACAATGAGCGGGTGAGCAGCGCTTTCTCCTTCTCCGGTACTTCCGAACCCGTACGGCACCTGCTGGTGCTCCCCGACCGCGACGCCGCCGGCGAGGCCGCCGACGAGGCCGGCGAGCGCTTCGGCCTCGACGAGGAGCCCCAGATCGTCCGCGAGGCCCTCGCCGGCGAGGACGACGCCGAGGACGCCCAGTGGCTGGTGGTCCTGGAGGACCCGAACGGCGACCTGGACCTCACCGCCCTGCGCGAACTGGCCGAGGAGTACGACGGCTGGGTCGAAACCACCTGAGCCCTCCGGGGGTGCGCCTCTCCGGGCCGGCCGCGGGGGCACCGCCGAGGCCCGAGGGGCCGGGCGGTGGGTGAGCGGGCACGGTGGTGGCGGTGGCCGGGCCGGGGCCGTCTGCGGTGGTTCGCGGGGGTGCGGCCCGGTGTGATGGCCGTTGCCGTGGCCGTTACCGCGATCGGGCCGTCCGTGTCGGTGCGCAGGACCACGGCGCCCTCGGCCCTCAGCGCCGTGAGCGTGCGGGCCGCCGGGTGGCCGTAGGGGTTGCCGGCGCCGGCCGAGACGACGGCCAGGCGGGGGCGCAGGCCGTGCAGCAGCCGTGGGTCCTGGTAGGCGGAGCCGTGGTGGGCGACCTTGAGGACGTCCACCGGCGGCAGGTCCGGGTGGGTCTCCCACAGCTCCTGCTGGGCCGGCGGTTCGAGGTCGCCGAGCAGGGCGAGCGTGAGGCCGGCGGTACGGACCAGGAGGGCCACGCTGGCATCGTTGGGCCCGTCCTCGGCCACGGCGGACCGCCCCGCGGGCGGGGGCCACAGCACCTCCCAGGACAACTCCCCGATCCGCCGCCGCTCCCCCGGCCCGGCCTCGACGACCGGCACGCCCGCCCGTCCCGCCTCGCGCCGGACGAACGCTGCCCGGCCAGCCGGCTCGGCGAACCCCGTCGTCTCGACGACCCCGACCGCCCGGCCGCGCAGCACGCCGGGCAGGCCGTCGACGTGGTCGGCGTGGAAGTGGCTCAGCAGCAGGAGCGGTACGCGCTCGACGCCCAGGTCCCGCAGGCAGCGGTCGACGGCGCGCGGCTCGGGGCCGGCGTCCACGACCACCGCGGTCCGTGGACCGGCGGCCAGAGCAAGGGCGTCCCCCTGGCCGACGTCGCACGCCACCAGCCGCCACCCGGGCGGCGGCCACCCCGTGACGAACCGCGTCAGCGGTACCGGGCGCACGAGCGCCAGCAGCAGGAGTACCGCGCAGCCGGCACAGGCCCAGGGGCGGCGCACGAGCGGCCGGGCCACAAGAACGGCGGCCCCCGTGACCGCGGCCAGCAGCAGCCCGCCCCGCCAGCTCCCGGGCCAGTCGAACCCCGCCCCGGGCAGTCCGGCGCCCGAACGGGCCACCGTCGCCGTCCACGCGGCGGGCCATCCGGCCAGCCAGGCGAGGGCCTTGGCGAGCGGCAACGCCACGGGGGCGGCCGCCAGCGCGGCGAAGCCCAGGGCGGTGGCGGGGGCCACGGCCGGCTCCGCGAGGAGGTTGCACGGCACCGCCACCAGGCTCACCCGGGCCGCCAGCACGACGATCACCGGCGCACACACCGCCTGTGCCGCCCCCGCCGCCGCCAGGGCTTCCGCCAGGCGCGGCGGCACTCCCCGTCGTCGCAGCGCCGCACTCCAGCGCGGCGCCAGGGTCAGCAGGGCGCCGGTGGCGAGGACCGAGAGCAGGAAGCCGTAACTCCGCGCCAGCCACGGGTCGTAGAGCACCAGCAGCAGGACGGCCGCCGCGAGGGCGGGCAGCAGGCTGCGGCGCCGGCCCGTCCCGATGGCCAGCAGCGTGATCAGGCCGCACACGGCGGCCCGCAGCACGCTCGGCTCGGGCCGGCACACCACCACGAAACCCAGCGCCAGCCCGCCGCCAAGCACCGCCGTCAGCCGCAGCGGGATGCCCAGGCGGGCGGCCAGGCCGCGCCGCTCGGCGCGTGAGGCGAGGTGCGGCGGCCCGATGAGGAGCACGAGGAGCACGGCGAGGTTTCCCCCCGACACCGACAGAAGGTGCGTCATGTCGGTGGCCCGGAACGCCTCGTCCAGGTCGGGGGGCACCCGGGAGGTGTCGCCCACGACGAGCCCCGGCAGCAGTGCCCGGGCGTCCGGAGCCAGCCCGTCCGTGGCGGCCCGCAGGCCCTCCCGCAGGCGGCCCGCCGCACGCTGGACGGATGACGGCCCGCCGAGGACCTCGGGCGGGTCCTGCCCGCTGACGCGCAGCACGGCCGCCAGACGCTCCCCGGCCCGCACCGGCGGCGCGAGCCTGCCCTCCGCCCTCAGCCGGGTGGACGGCAACAGTCCCCGCCAGGACTGATGAGCCATCAGCAGCACGGGCGTGCGCACCGTAACCGCTCCACCCTCGGTGACGAGCCGGGTGGCCTCCGCCTCCACGACCACCGCCGGCGCGGTGTGGGCCGACCCGTGCACTCGGGGCCGCGTGGCCCGCGGATCACCGGTGACCGTCACCTCGACGGTCACCTGCTCGTGGCGGCGCGCCAACTCCGGCAGGGGCCCCCGGCGCACCTCCGCTCCCGCCAGGCCGCCGGCCGCCCCGCCCGCGGCGGCGCAGAGCAACACCGCCGCCACCGCGCCCGCCGCCCCGCGCCGCACGACGGCCGCCAGGAGGCAGGCCACTGCCACGGCCGCAGTGCACGCGAGTGCCACCCCGGCACCGTCCGCCGTCAGCGCCGTCGCCGCCGCTGCCCAGGCGGCGAGCGCGGGGACGACCAGCCGGAGGTCGGCCCCGCCCGGCCGGCGCCCCTCCGTCACCGCACCTGCCGCGGCCGCGGTTGCGGCCGGCCCGCCCGGCCTCATGGCTGGACCAGCGGCTTGAGGTCGGTGAAGCGCCGGGCGCCGATGCCGTTGACCTTGCGGAGGTCGGCGACGGAGCGGAAGCCGCCGTGCCGGGTGCGGTAGTCGAGGATGTGCTGGGCGAGGACCGGGCCAACGCCCGGCAAGGCGTCCAGCTGCTCCAGCGTGGCGGAGTTGAGGCTGACGGGCCCGCCCGGCGCCTTCCCTGCGCCTGCCGCGCCCGGCCCACTGTCCCTACCTGCCCCGCCGTTCCCACCAGGACTGCCGTTCCCGCCCGGCGCCCCGGGCCCGCCGACGGTCGCGCCCGGGCCGCCACTGCCCGCCACTCCCACCAGGATCTGTTCGCCGTCGCTGAGCACCCTCGCCCGGTTGAGACCGGCCGTGTCGACGCCCGGACGGACTCCCCCGGCCGCCGCGAGCGCATCGGCGACCCGCGACCCCGGTGGCAGCTGCTGGATGCCGGGATGCAGCACCTTGCCCGCCACGTCCACCACCACGCCCCGCACGCCGGCCGATGCCGCGGCCGTCGCGTCCGGAGCCGGGGCCGGCCCCTCGCCCGTGCCCGGAGGCGGCGCCGCTCTCGCGGCCGCCGACCGGTCAGCCGCCGGGGCCATCGCCGCAGGCCCCTCGCGCACCGGCGCCCGCACCGTCTGCGGCCGCCCGGCCCAGAAGTGGTACCCGGCCAGGACGACGGCCGCCACGAGCACCAGCGCGAGCGCTGCCAGCGTCTTCGGCTCGATGCCGCACCGCAGTTGGACCCAGAGCGGCATCCTCTCCCGCATCGCGTGCCACCAACGGACGTACGCAGGCGTGGCGTTCGGCTCAGGAGGAGGCGATGTCCCGGCCCGCAGCGAGCCGAAGTCCTCGGCGAGCGACGGGGAACCGGCGACATGCACAGCGTGTGATCGAGGAGTCATGAGCGCGACCGTAGCCGCGTTCGCCATCCCATGGGACGAGGGTCCGATTCCGGTGGATAACACGGCAGTTGTGGAAAAGACCGTCACCCTCAAGAGCAACAGACGGTCACCGCTGCCTCCGCTACCGCAGGGAGACCACCGCGCCCAGCAGACCCGGCCCCGTGTGCGCCCCGATGACCGCGCCGACCTCGCTCACGTAGAGCTCCACCAGCCCCGGCACCCGCTCGCGAAGCCGGTCGGCAAGCAGACCGGCCCGGTCGGGAGCGGCCAGGTGGTGAACGGCGATGTCGACGGGCGCCGCCCCCGCCCGCTCCACGGCGAGCTCCTCCAGACGCGCGATCGCCTTGGAGGACGTGCGGACCTTCTCCCGCAACTCGATGCGGCCCTCGTCCAGCTGCAGCAGGGGTTTGACGGCGAGCGCCGAGCCCAGCAGCGCCTGTGCGGTACCGATGCGGCCGCCCCGCCGCAGGTAGTCGAGGGTGTCGACGTAGAAGTAGGCGGCCGTGCCCTGGGCGCGCTTCTCGGCGGCGGCCACCACCTCGTCCAGCGTGCCGCCGGTCCGCGCCGTCTCCGCGGCGGCCAGCGCGCAGAAGCCCAGGGCCATGGCGACCATGCCCGTGTCCACGACCCGCACCGGCACGGGTGCCTCGCGGGCAGCGAGCACGGCGGCGTCGTAGGTGCCGGAGAGCTCGGCGGACAGGTGCAGGGAGACGATGCCCTGGGCGCCGGCCGCGGCGGCGGCGCGGTAGGCCGCGGCGAAGACCTCGGGTCCGGGCCGGGACGTGGTCACCGGCTTGCGCTTCTGCAGGGCCTGGGCGACCGACCGGGCCGAAATCCCGGTGCCTTCCTCCAGCGCCTCGTCACCCAGGACGACCGTCAGCGGTACGGCCTCGATCCGGTGCCGCTCCATCTCCTGCGGCGGCAGGTAGGCCGTTGAATCGGTGAGGATCGCGACATGACGGGACATGCACCGGAGGGTACCCGCCGTGCCGTGACCGCGGCAGGCCGAGCCGCTCCTACCCGCCCGGCCCGGCCCTCACGCGGTGCTTTCCGGCCGCTCGGCCTTCTGCCAGGAGTACCCTGCCTGCCACCGCTTGTCCCGGCCACTGAGCGCGGGCCGCTCCCGCTCCCCCGCAGCCGCGGCACCGGCCCCGGCCGCCCCCGCGGAGGGCGCGGCCGCAGAGGACGCAGCCGTGGAAGACGCGGCACCAGAGGACGGCTTGGCCGCGGTTCCCGCCGGCTTGGACGTCGTCTCCGGCTCGTCCTCCCAGTGCCGCAGGGCCCCGGACTCCATGCGGATCTGCTCGCTGAGGACTGCCAGGTCGTCGTCCGCGAACTGCCGCGCCCGGTCCTGCGCGGCCCACCGCAGCGAATCCGCCGAGTGCGTCACGCGCTCCACGCGCTCGCGCAGCTCCGGCAGCCGCGCGGCCACCCGGCCCTTGTCGGGCTCGGTCTCCAGCTTGCGCAGGTCGTCGTCGAGCTCGTGGCCGTGCGCGCTGAGCCGCTCGAAGAGGGCCAGGGACTCCGACAGGGACGGGTCGTCCGCGAGGCCGGCGTGCAGCACGTCCTGGGTGGCGCGCATCGACGTGCGCAGGGAGAGCCGCAGCTGCGCGACCTCACCCGCCGCACCCGGCTGGACGTACTGCCGGGCCTTGAGCCGCGTGTCCTCGACCGTGCGCCGCGCCTGGGTGACCGTACGGTCCACACCGCGCTTGACCGCCCGCACCGTCCGGACCGCGGCGATCACAGCGAACGCGACGAGGATCGCAAAGATCACGGCGAAGATCGCGGCGGCGACGTCCATATGCGCTCCTCCACAGGGCTCGACCGGCCCGGCACGTCAACGGCAGGGTCCGTCCCCACCCCTCCACCGTAAACGCAACGGGCAGGCCGGGGGTTCCGGAAGAACCCCCAACCTGCCCGTAGGGACAAACCCCTAGCCCAGGCGCCCGGACCTATGCCCGGACCAGGCCCACGGCCCCGCGCATGGCGTTACGCACGGCATTACGCAGGGACGATGTTCACCAGCTTCGGCGCCCGCACGATCACCTTGCGGATGCCGGCGCCGCCCAGCGCCGCGACGACCGCCGGGTCGCCCAGGGCAACCTTCTCCAGCTCCTCGTCGGAGATCGACGGCGCGACCTCCAGACGGGCCTTGACCTTGCCCTTGATCTGAACGACGCAGGTCACGGCCTCGTCGACCAGGTACGCCGGGTCGGCGACGGGGAAGTCGCGGTGGACGACCGAGTCGGTGTGGCCGAGCTTGCGCCACAGTTCCTCGGCGATGTGCGGGGCCAGCGGGGCGACCAGCAGCACCAGCTGCTCGGCCACGGTCCGCGGGACCTCGCTGAGCTTGGTGACGAAGTTGTTCAGCTCCGTCACCTTGGCGATGGCGGTGTTGAAGCGCAGGTTCGCCATGTCCTGGCCGATGCCGTCGATGGCCTTGTGCAGGGCGCGCAGCGTCGCCTCGTCGGGCTCGGCGTCGACGACCGTGAGCTCGCCGGTGTTCTCGTCGACCACGTTGCGCCACAGACGCTGCAGCAGGCGGTACTGGCCGACGACCGCGCGCGTGTCCCAGGGGCGGGAGACGTCCAGCGGGCCCATCGCCATCTCGTACAGGCGCAGCGTGTCGGCGCCGTACTCGGCGCAGATCTCGTCCGGCGTGACGGCGTTCTTCAGGGACTTGCCCATCTTGCCGAGCAGCCGGCTGACCTTCTCGCCCTGGTAGTAGTACGCGCCGTCGCGCTCCTCCACCTCGGCGGCCGGGACGGCGATGCCGCGGGCGTCGCGGTAGACGTACGCCTGGATCATGCCCTGGTTGTAGAGCTTGTGGAACGGCTCGGCCGAGGAGATGTGCCCCAGGTCGAAGAGGACCTTGGACCAGAAGCGGGCGTACAGCAGGTGCAGCACGGCGTGCTCGGCACCGCCGACGTACAGGTCGACGCCACCGTGCGGCTGGCCGTCGCGCGGGCCCATCCAGTACCGCTCCGCGTCGGCGGAGACCAGGCGCTCGTCGTTGTGCGGGTCCAGGTAGCGCAGCTCGTACCAGCAGGAACCGGCCCAGTTGGGCATGGTGTTGGTCTCGCGGCGGTACGTCTTCGGGCCGTCGCCGAGGTCCAGCTCCACGTTGACCCAGTCCTCGTTGCGGGACAGCGGGGTCTCCGGGGACGTGTCCGCGTCGTCCGGGTCGAAGGTGCGCGGCGAGTAGTCCTCGACCTCGGGCAGCTCCAGCGGGAGCATCGACTCCGGCAGCGGGTGGGCGACGCCGTCCTCGTCGTAGACGATCGGGAAGGGCTCGCCCCAGTAGCGCTGACGGCTGAACAGCCAGTCGCGCAGACGGAAGTTGACGGTGCCCTCGCCGATGCCGCGCTCGCTCAGGTGGGCGATGACGGTGCGCTTGGCCTCGTCGACCTGCATGCCGTTGAGGTCGATCTCGTCGTTGGCGGAGTTGATCGCCGGGCCCTGACCGCCGTACGCCTCGCCCTCCCAGCCCTCGGGCGGCTGAACGGTGCGGACGATGGGCAGGTCGAAGGCGGTGGCGAACTCCCAGTCGCGCTCGTCCTGGCCCGGCACGGCCATGATCGCGCCGGTGCCGTAGCCCATCAGCACGTAGTCGGCGACGAAGACGGGGACGCGCTCGCCGGTCAGCGGGTTGAGGGCGTACGCGCCAGTGAAGACGCCGGTCTTGTCCTTGCCCTCGGTCTGGCGCTCGACGTCGGTCTTCGACTGCGCCTGCTTGCGGTAGGCGGCGACCGCCTCGGCCGGGGTGGACGCGCCGCCGGTCCAGATGTCCTTGGTGCCCTCGGGCCACTCGGCGGGGACGATGGAGTCGATCAGGTCGTGCTCGGGGGCCAGCACCATGTAGGTGGCGCCGAACAGGGTGTCGGGGCGCGTGGTGAAGACCGTGACCTTCGCCTCGGCGCCGTCCGCCACCGCGAAGTCGACGCGGGCGCCCTCGCTGCGGCCGATCCAGTTGCGCTGCTGCAGCTTGATGGCCTCGGGCCAGTCCAGCGCGTCCAGGTCGTCGATCAGGCGGTCCGCGTAGGCGGTGATCCGCATGTTCCACTGGCGCAGCTTGGACTTGAAGACGGGGAAGTTGCCGCGCTCGGAGCGGCCGTCGGAGGTGACCTCCTCGTTGGCCAGCACCGTGCCCAGGCCGGGGCACCAGTTCACGGGCGCGTCGGAGGCGTACGCCAGGCGGTAGGTGCCCAGGACGTCGGAGCGCTCGGCGGCGCTCAGCTCGCTCCACGCGCGCGTGCCGGGAACCTCCCGCTGCCCGCTCTCGAACTCCTCGACCAGCTCACTGATCGGCCGGGCCTTCTTGGCGTCCGCGTCGTACCAGGAGTTGAAGATCTGCAGGAAGATCCACTGCGTCCACTTGTAGTACTCCGGGTCGATCGTCGCGAACGACCGGCGCTTGTCGTGGCCCAGGCCCAGGCGGCGCAGCTGGGCCTTCATGTTGTCCATGTTGGCCTCGGTGGACACCCGGGGGTGCGTGCCGGTCTGCACCGCGTACTGCTCGGCGGGCAGGCCGAAGGCGTCGAAGCCGAGGGTGTGCAGGACGTTGTGGCCCGTCATGCGGTGGTAGCGCGCGTAGACGTCGGTGGCGATGTAGCCGAGCGGGTGGCCGACGTGCAGACCCGCACCCGAGGGGTACGGGAACATGTCCATGATGAACTTCTTGGGCCGGGCGACGACGGCCGGGTCGCCCGCCAGCTCTCCGCTGGGGTTGGGCGCGTCGTACGTGCCGTCCGCGTCCCAGAAGTCCTGCCAGCGCGCCTCGATGTCAGCGGCCAGCGCGGCCGTGTAGCGGTGCGGGGCAGCCACCTCGGCGGCGGCGGGGGTCTCGCTCATCGTCCTCAAAGCTCCATCGATCGTCGTCTCTGCCTGCGCTGCAAATGAAAAAGCCCCTCGCACAGGAGGGGACGCCGCGCCGATGCCGACCGGAAGTCACCGGTCGGTGCTGATCAGCGCGGCTCGCTAAGCAGGAGGCGTACGGCACGCATGGGGTCAGGTTACCGCAGCGGCGTAAGGGCCCGCACCGGGACAAGGGCCCTGCAGACGTTAGCAGCGGCGCGCCGCCGCCCACCGGGGTTGCGCGAAGCGGGTCTGCGTCGGCGGGCGGCTGCCTAGCGTGCCGGGGCATGGACCTCCACCGCTTCCTCGACGGGACCGGGGGCGTGCTCGCCCTGGTCTCGCTCACCGCGACCGTCGTCTGGGGACTCGCCGCCACCGACCGGCACGTCCTCGGCCCGCGCTCCCGGCTGGTCGCCCAGGCCGTGCACCGGGCGACCGCCGTCTGCGCGCTCGGCTTCCTGCTGGTGCACGTGCTCGTCAAGGTCGCCGAGGCGCACGCGCCGGTCCCGGCGGCGCTGCTGCCGTTCGGCTCCGGCGTGCTCCTGGGGCTGGGTTCGCTGGCCGGGTACCTGCTGGTGCTGTCGGCGGCGACCGGAGTGCTGCGCAGCGCGTTCGCGGGGCGGGGGCGGGCGCGCTGGTGGCGGGTGCTGCACGGGTGCGCGTACGGGGCCTGGTGCGCGGCGCTGGTGCACGGGCTCAAGGCGGGGCGGGCCCCGGCCGGTTGGGTGACGGCTTCCTACGGGCTCTGCCTCGCCGCGGTCACCGGGGCGCTGCTCGTGCGGTTGCGGATGCGGCGCGGGCCGGTACCGGTGCCCTTACGGACCCGGCCGCGGGCCGCGCACACCCGTCGGACCGAGGCCGAGCGCGCCGCCCGAGGGGCCGAAGCCGGCCCTGCCGCCCGCCGGACCCACGCCGGGCCTGCCGCCGCACACTGGCCCGAGCGCGGCGCCCTCCCCAGCGCCCCACAGCCCGGCACCGGCCCTACCACCCTGACGTCCGGCACCGGCCGCGCCTCCCGACGGGCGGACGTCCTGTGAGCGCCCCCTCCACCCCGCTCCCCCGTGTCCTCGCCCTCGGGCCGCCCCGCCTCACCGCCGGCTTCGACGAGGCCGCCCGGCTGGACCGGCGCGCGCACCTGGCCGTGCACGGCTCCGCCCCGCGGTGGAGCGAGGACGAGCTGGTCCGGCTCGCGGAGGCCGTCGCTCTCCGCGGGCGCGGCGGGGCCGGGTTCCCGTTCGCGCGGAAGCTGCGGGCGGTGGGCCGGGCGGCGCACCGGCGCGGGGTGCGGCCGGTGGTCGTGGTCAACGGGTGCGAGGGGGAGCCCGCCTGCCGCAAGGACGAAGTGCTGATCGAGCGCGCACCGCACCTCGTGCTCGACGGCGCCCTGATGGCCGCCGAGGCGCTCGGGGCGCGCACGCTGGTGATCGGCGTGACCCGCCCGGGCACGGAGGCGTCGGCCCGGGAGGCGCTGGCGGAGCGCGGCCTGTCCGAGCGGCGCGGCCGGGCGGTGCGCGCCCGCGTCGTGCGCCTGCCCGAGCGGATGGTCTCCGGCGAGTCGTCCGCCCTGCTGCGCGCCGTCGCCGGTGGGCCCGCGCTGCCGCCGGGCCGGCGGGAGCGCTCTGCCGAGCAGGGGCTGGGCGGCCTGCCGACGCTGCTCTCCAACACCGAGACGTTCGCCCAACTCGCCCTGGCCGCCCGCCTGGGCCCGGACCGGTACGCCACGACGGGGACACCGGACGAGCCGGGCACGGCCCTGCTCACGGTCTCCGGAGCCGTGCCGGAGACGTGCGTGGTGGAGGCACCGGGCGGGGTGGCGCTGTCGTACGTCCTCGACCTGTGCGGGGCGGTGCCGGCCCCGCAGGGGGTGCTGGTCGGCGGGTACCACGGCGGCTGGCTGGACGCGCCGACGGCGGCCGCCGCGCACCTGTCGCGGGCGTCCCTGGCGGCCTGCGGCGCGAGCCTGGGCGCGGGGGCGGTGCTGCCGCTGCCCGGGGACACCTGCCCGCTGGGCGAGACGGTCCGGGTGGCGCACTGGCTGGCGGCCGAGTCCGCGGGGCAGTGCGGGCCCTGCCGGCTGGGCCTGCCGTCCCTGGCGGGCGCGCTGGCCGCCGTGGTGGCGGGGGGTGGCCGCGGCGCCCTGGAGGTCGTGCGGGAGGCCGCGGGCGCCGTGCGCGGGCGCGGGGCGTGCGGGCATCCGGACGGGGCGGCGCGCTTCGTGCTGAGCGCCCTGGCGGCCTTCACGGACGATCTTGCCGCCCACGTGCTGGGCAGCGGCTGCGGGCGCCCCACGGCCGGTCTGCTGCCCCTGCCCGGCGCGGCCGGACGGGCGCCGGACGGCGGGCGCGCGGAGCGACTGGCGGTGGACTGGACGCTGTGCGAGGGGCACGGTCTGTGCGAGGGACTGCTTCCCGAGCTCGTACGGATCGGCGGGGACGGCTACCCGGTGCTCGCGGACGCGGGCGTGCCCGGGCACCTGCGGGAGCGCGCACGGCGCGCCGTGCGCCGCTGCCCGGCGCTGGCCCTGCGACTGGACCGGGACCGGGGCCAGGACCGGTAGAAGGCGGCGGGGCGAAGGAGAAGGACGAGGAGGGAGCGAGGAGACGAGCAGACGAAGAGGCGAGGGAAGACGGGGAAACGACGAGAGGGCCGTCCTCGCGGACGACCCTCTCATTTCCTGTGGAGCTAAGGAGAATTGAACTCCTGAC